>UQVN01000161.1 GCA_900544525.1 uncultured Eubacteriales bacterium | reverse complement strand
CTATAAAAGAAAGGAGATTTTTATGGCACGAGAAACCAAAGAACAAATGAAAGAACGTCTTGAAAGTGAGATAAAAGAATTAAGAGAACAAAGAGATTCAGCATGGAAAACGAATCAAGAGCTTACTAGACAGCTTTATGAAAGAGAAGACGTAGTGGAAGAAGAGTTCAAAAAAACATCCTTATATCGACAAATGGAGCGAGACTTGAAAATGTTAGAGATTGATGTAAAATCTCAAGAGCGACACATCAAGTATTTAGAAGAAATTCGAGGGAATCAAGTGTCTATGATAGAAGAGTTACAAAAGAGTATCCAAAATAAAAATAATACTATTGTAATATCCGATTTTGAGGGAAAAGATTCTATGTTTTTTCTGTTAAATGAAGAAGATTTGAATGAAAAAATGCCGAAAATAGAGGCGTTTAATCGTGTTTTTCAAAAAAGCGGAGTGGTATTAGAAGTAGAGAAGATAAATAATTCAAATGTTCTTAAAATTAATTATGACACTGAAAAGAACAAACGAGGAGCAGGCAGAAAACAGAAATTTGTACAAGGTACTTATACATTAAGTGATATAGAACGGATGTTGAAAGAAACAAATGCGGAAGAAGTTGCTATGAAACTGGGGATTAGTCGTGCTACCTTCTTTCGTAAATTAAAAAAAAGTCGGGAATGGGGCGATCCAAATGAGCGATTTTTATAGTATCAAAAATAAATAAAGTACCAATATGAAAGGAGAAATATCATGAATTTAAAAGAAATGCGGGAATTTTATCTTGTCTTTAGGGCATTGAAACAAGAAAATTTTGAAATGTTGATGAACCTAGAAGATAAATATGAATATCGTTTTTTTGTAGAATTAAATGGTTGTATATTACGAGAAAGACAAAAGAAATATATAAAAGATAAAATATTGCCATTAAAAAGGATTTGTACTCTATGCAAAGTTAAATGTAAAAAATGCGGTGACGTTATACAGACAGATAAAAATCAATTGCTGTACTGTCGATGTGGTTCTGTTGGTTTAGACGGAGCAATAGGTCAAACATATGCTAGAATCATTGGAAATAAAGCAGATTTTGAAGATTTGTGTGAATGGGAGTATGAACATACTTCTATATCTGAAGAGGATGCTAGGCGGTTCTATCAACAATTTATAAAATTAGACCAAGAGCAAATAGAGGAATTGATAGAAGAGAGTCAAACAGAAGATGAAAAGTTATTTTATAAAGAGTTATGGGAACTGGTTGAATTGGATAGATCAGATCGAGAAATCATGGAAAATATTAATGCAAAAGAGGAAAATGGACAGATTTCTTTTTTATAACAGATGAAGTATTATAATTAATTTAGATACTAAAAAAGTCCTAATTTTGAGGGCTTTTTTAGTTCCAATCTATTTCGTTGTGCAAAGTAGTTTCTTTATTTTTTAACTCTTGTTCTGCCATAGTTAAAGCATTTTTTTCATCGCTAGATACCTTTGTATAATTAGGATCCCAAGCTAAAACGAGTTTTTGTATGAATGTTAAAGCAAAATCTTGTTCTTTTTCTGGTAATAATTCCAATAAAGAAATACATTCTTGAATTGTATGATTCATATATTATCCTCCTGTTTTGTAGTAGATGTAGTATTTGGAATATATTCTAGTATATCCGAAACAGAACAGTCAAGGGCATCACAAAGTCGAGCAAGTATGTTTAGATCAATTCTTTGTACTTCGTTTTTACATAAAGCATTAATTTGTTTGCGTTCCATTTCAGCCCAAAAGGATAGTTTTCGTTTACTAATGCCCTTTTCTTCTAGTAATCTATCTAAATGAATTTCTATTTTGCCATAGTTGTAGTTGTGCATTGTCAAATCTCCTTTAATTGTTTCATTAAGTATTGACAATAAGTGTATATATGTTATTTTATTAAAAATAGATTGATATATCTATGTGGTGATATATCAACATATAATTTGTGTATAAATGGAGCGGAAAATGGATATAAAGGATAGATTGGAAGAAATGGTTGTGGAATTGGAATATATTGATAGTGTATTAAATTGTATCTATGATGGATATTTTATGTGTGCCAGTGAGCAAGACATCAATTTAGAGCGATATGGGAATATGACTGCATTATCTATAAAATTATTGGAGCAACAAAAGGAAAAATTAAATCAAGTAGTGGAAAGTTTGTATAAAAAAAGATATGATTATGGTAAGTAGTTTATTTAGATAAAAAGAAAAAGGGATTGAAGATGAGTTATGGATAAAAAATTACAGGAACAAGAAGAAATAGAAATTTTTGAACAATGTTTGCCACAATTTTTACAAGATGATATAAATGCTTTAGTTGAGGGAGAACGAACAAACTCCACCTTACTCGATTGTTTATACTGTGAAGTACAAGGATCAATTAATTCTGCCCTTTGGGATAATATGATAACTGATAAAGAGGCGAAATTTTTGAGAAAGAAATATCTAGGATTGGAATGACATGGAAGTAAATTTTTTTGACAAAAAAGGTAAAAAAAATATATTGATAATATATCGTCCATATAATGGGTGACTAGAGGAGCCAGTACCTAGATTTTTTAAAGGAAAAATCGAGGAAAATTTTTTTGACAAAAAAGGTGGAAAAACTTCATTGATAATATAACGCCCATATAGGGGGTACTAGAGGAGCCAGTACCTAGGATTTTTTAAAGGAAAAATCGAGGAAAATTTTTTTTGACAAAAAAGGTGGAAAAACTTCATTGATAATATAACGCCCATATAGGGGGTATTAAGGGAGCCAGTACCTAGCGGTTTTTTAAAGAAATTTGAGAAGAAAGGAAAGGAGTTTGCTATGAGTAAAACGGTGATAGATTATTTAGAGAATTTTTGTGAGGAAGTAACATATCAAGAATTTTATCGGGATATATTTCCTAAAGGGGAACTGGAGAGTAAGGGAGTGTATGAAAAGGGAAAGTATAATGGGATTGCTGTGAGTATCTCTGATGAGAAGAAAATTAAACGATATACGATTACTGATGAATTAGATAAATTGGATGAGTTGTGTGAGGGGAATGATTTTTGTTTGATGAGTCCGATTTCTTATATAGGCAAGAGTAGAAAAAGTGAAAATGCACGTTTTTTATATGCTTTAACTATTGATCTTGATGGAATTAAGCAAAAGCCAGTGGAGAATGGTAAAATTTCTAGTGATAATGGGTATCCGATAGGTATAGCAAATTTATTTTATCAGTTTGACGGTCATGGAGAATCTAATTATTTACCATTGCCGACTTATATTGTAGCTAGTGGAACAGGCTTGCATTTATATTATGTATTTAAAAAGCCGATTCCTTTGTTTAAAAATATTGTTCAACAATTAGAGGTTATGAAAAAACGTTTGACGTGGCAATTGTGGACACAAGGTGTTTCTGAATTGCAAGATAAAGTACAATATGAGAGTTTATTTCAAGGATTTCGTGTTGTTGGAACGAAAACAAAGATAGGAACAAGAGTAAGAGCATTTTTAGTGGATAGAGGGGAAAAAGTTGATATACAGTATTTAAACGAGTTTGTCCCCGAAGAGTATAGAGTAAATAATTTTGTTTATAAAAGTAATTTAACGCTTGAAAAAGCGAAAGAGCAATATCCAGAGTGGTATGAGAAGAGAGTTGTTCAAAAACAACCAAAGGGCTCATGGGTTTGTAAACGTGATTTATATGATTGGTGGAAAAGAAAGATTTATGCTGGAGCAGAAGAAGGACATCGGTATTGGTGTGTAATGACACTTGCAACGTATGCTGTTAAATGTGGCATTAGTCGAACAGAATTAGAACAAGATGCAATGAGTATGATAGAATTTCTTGATAAAAAGTCTAGTGAGGGAAATCCTTTTACGGTTGATGATGTATTACATGCCTTGGAATCGTATAATGATAGCTATATCACTTATCCAATTGATACTATTGTAGCTCGTACAGGTATACCAATTGAAAAAAATAAACGAAATGGAAGAAAGCAAAAACAACATATAAAAATTATGAGTGCGATTCGAGATATTGAATATCCAAATGGAGAATGGAGAAATAAAGAGGGGCGACCAACAAAAGAACAAGTTGTTAAAAAATATTTAAAAGAGCATATAGAGGCAACAAAAGCGGAAGTGATTCGAGAAACTGGACTTAGTAAAAAAACAGTTTATAAATATTATGAACAAGTCAAAACAGAAATCTTAAAGATACAAGCAGAAATTAATGATTTAAACAAGGAAAAAGTATATTGGGAAAATGAATTATCGAAGGTTCTTGCAAAACCAGATCAAGATGATCCGTATGTGCGAAATGATAAGAAAAGAATACGGCATACTATTTGGGAATTAAATATGAAAATAAGACGGTTGGAAAGGGAATAGGAGAAGAAAATCTTCTCCTATTGTTCTTTTTGTAAAAGGGCTTTTGAAAAAAAATGACCTCTTTTTTCTTGTTCTTCAAGAAATGCCTTTAGCTTTGGAAGATCTTCTTTTTCGATCGGTTTTCCAAGAACACTTTCAACAATAGCACCGATCTCAATTAAGCGTTTTGTACGAGCTTTTCTTTCGGCTTGTGCTTGCCTAGCTTTAATTGCTTTTTCTTGTGCTTTTAGTTGTTCCATTTTTCTTTGTAGTTCTAATAATTTTTCTTCATCTGTTTTTCTTGTTGCCATAATATCCTCCTTTTTATTGTTTTATTAATAATTTTTTGTTTTTAGCTTATCACTTTTATGTAATGGTTGCAATTGTTTGTTTATATTGTTGCTCATTTACTGCGTAAAGTTATGGCTGATTGACATAAAAGAAATATGGATTTATAATTTGCCATAACAGAGCAACAATACCCGAAAGGGCGCACTTATAGACAACCAAAGGTCGTCTATTTAAGTACGCTCTGCGAGGCTAAAACCAAAGAAAGGAGAAGTGTTATGGCAATTTATCATTGTAATATCAAGATAATAAGTAGAGGAAAAGGACAAACGGCAATTGCTTCATCAGCGTATCGAAGTGGAACGAAATTACTGAATGAAGAAACAGGAGAAATCCATGACTTTACTAGAAAGAGTGGTATTGTATATAGTGAGATTCTACTTTGTGAAAATGCACCAAAAGAATATGAAAATAGGGAAGTATTATGGAATGAAGTACAGAAGATTGAAAAGGTGAAAAATGCACAATTAGCAAGAGAAGTTGAAGTGGCATTACCAAGAGAAATGTCAAGAGAGCAACAAATTGAATGTGTGAGAAATTATGTGAAAGAAAATTTTATAAAAGAGGGAATGTGTGCTGATTTTAGCTTACATGATAAAGGGGATGGAAATCCTCATGCACATATCATGCTGACAACAAGACCAATAAAGGATACTGGAGAGTGGGGAGTAAAAGAGCGAAAAGGATATGCCTTAGATGAGCATGGAGAGCGTATTCCACTTCTTGATGAAAATGGAGAGCAAAAAAAAGATAGTCGAAATCGCTTGCAATGGAAAAGGGAAATGATACAGGCAAATGACTGGAATAAAAGAGAAAAGGCAGAGATATGGAGAAAAGCATGGGCAGATTGTTGTAATGCTTATCTTCCAAAAGAACAACATATTGATCATAGGAGTTATGAAAGACAGGGAAAATCACAGATTCCAACTATTCATGAAGGCTATGTTGCGAGGCAAATGGAGAATAAGCAAGGAGAACAATCAGAGCGTTGTACGATCAATCGAGAAATTAAAGAACTGAATGAAAAACTTTTACCAATTGAAGAACAAATCAAAAGAGTACAAGGGGAGCAAGAACTTACTCTATGCTTTATGAATATAAGGCAAGCAAAAGAGATTATTCATAATACGGATGAATATACAACCGATGATAGTGACTTACAGAAAGCGATGGTTAAGATGGAACAAGCAGAAGAAAATATATATAAAGTGCTGAATAAGTCGTATCTATTGCCAAATAAAGATCAAGAAGTATTATTGCAAATGAAAGACTTTGTGGAATATACGAAAGTAGAGGTAGAAAAATTATTATTTGAGATACAGAATCAAGAGATATTATTTGATGTAGAAAGTGCTATAAAGGAATTGCATAGCTATTATATGGAGTATGTAAAAGCAACGATTGGGGAAATGAATTACAAAGAATATCATGCAAATCCCAAATATGAAAAAAATGTGGAGCAGATAAAAGAATTAGTGAAGAGTTATCAGGAGCAGAACCGATACCTAGAACAACTAAAGCATCAACAACAGGGCTTAAAATTTTATCAAAGAAAAGAAAAAGTGGAAATCAGAAATAATATTGATACTATAAAAGAAGAGATAGAAAAGATACAACTTCGATTGGATGAGAAAGGCGTAAAAGACGTTTCTAGGGCTGATTTTATCATTAAGGATAATTTATATAAGGCTAAGGAGGAAAAAGCCTTAGAAATGGATTCTAAAGCCTTAAAACCAATGCTACAACAGCAGAGAGAGGTAGCAAAAGAGAAATTTTTAGCTCTAGCAAAACAAGTGCCTGTTTTACACCGTTCTACGGTTCTAAATGGAATTAGAGCATTAAGAAAGCCATGTGATGATTTTACTATTATGGAGCAAATGAAAGCTGAAAAAAGGGCAAATCAAGCGTTAGAAGGTGCATTAGAAACATTAGTAGGAAGAGAAAGAACTCTTGAAAAGAAAGAAAATGACACAATGATTCGAGCTAGAGAGCAAGGGATGGAACGATAGGTCATACCGTATGGGTATTCTTATAAACAAGTCGATGGATTTTACCACTGATTTATAACAAGAAAGAAGGAAGATGGTACTATGAAAACAAAGTCTAGTGATCAATATTTGACTAACTATGAATGGTTTGCAGACGTACTAAACGATGAAAGCGTTATATTATGCTATGGATCAGCTCTAGAGTGTTTGGAACTATTTACGGGATATTTAGGAGAATCAGAAATTGATGTATATGCTAAAGAAAAAGGCATATATGAAAACATAAATTATAGAATTGTTGATAATTTTGATGGTATAGAAACCGTCAAGGTTGGAAAGTTACTATGTACATCCATAGATCAGACAATAAATGATATGTTGCATGATTTTGATGAAATTGATGAACAAGCGTTAATTGAGGGATTAAGCTGTTATTATTTTATAAATGGAGAAAGTTTCAAAGGATTAAAAGTTTTAGCTGAAAATATGGAAATTTTTAATAGAATTAAGGATTGGGCGGTTGAATATTATGATGATAAATAGGATAAAAGGATAAAAATATAAAAAAGTCATATACTTGAAAAGGCTAGCTGTTTGTGCTATACTAACAGTAGCTAAAAAGGATATAGTATCCAAGTGGTACACAAGGAAAAGCCCCAGAGTCGCAACCTCTGGGGCTTTTTTTGGCTAGTTGTCACTGTCGTTTCTGTCTAACCATTTGCAAATATAGTAGCTAAATACATTTGCCATAACAGAAACCAAAAAGGATATGATCATTTCCAAGTAGTACACCCCCTCTCTGTTGTCAGATTGGGTGCGACAACATAACAATTATGCCGTTTATTCGTCAAAAAGGCAAGAATTTTTCTTATTCTATTTTTGAAGAAACTAAAAACTTCTTTTCGGATTCTGCCACGCAGAAACACCGAAACTCTGTTTTCTATACGTTTCTATCCCAATTCATTGAATATCATAAGTAAAAAATATAAACAAGGAATCAGTATCTTTTATAATTTTGATACTAAATTTATTTGTCTAGTTGTAGAAGAAA
>UQVN01000160.1 GCA_900544525.1 uncultured Eubacteriales bacterium | reverse complement strand
TTACAAAAGACCTTTTTAAATAAGAACTCTTTTTTATTTTAGTAGTTTTCTGTATGAACTTCAAAGAAGCTTTGTGGATGTACACAAACTGGGCATACTCCAGGAGCTTCTTTTCCCATTACTAAATGACCACAGTTTCTACATTCCCAGATTTTTTCTTCTGCTTTTTTGAATACTTCTTGCATTTCTACATTATGTAATAATTTACGATATCTTTCTTCGTGTGTTTTTTCAATTGCTGCAACCATGCGGAATTTTGCTGCAAGCACTTTGAATCCTTCTTCTTCTGCTTCTTTTGCGAAACGATCGTACATATCTGTCCATTCGTAATTTTCGCCTTCTGCTGCAGATTTTAAGTTTTCCATTGTAGTGCCAATTCCCTGCAATTCTTTAAACCATAATTTTGCATGTTCTTTTTCATTATCAGCAGTGTGATTAAAGATAGCGGCGATTTGCTCATAACCTTCTTTTTTTGCAACGCTTGCAAAATAAGTATATTTATTTCTAGCCATAGATTCTCCAGCAAACGCTTCCATTAAGTTCTTTTCTGTTTTTGAGCCCTTTAATTCCATTATAAGCTACCTCCTATACTATAATTTCTTTTATTTTCTAGTATAAATACAAATGTTTAAAATGTCAAATATTTTCTATTTTCTTTACGATATTTTAACATTTTTCCCAAATTCCAAACAATAATTGCCATAATTAGACTTCCTAGCGCATCAATTCCTACATCGGTAATTTGACCTGCTCTTCCTGAAATAAACAATTGATGAAATTCATCTGTCATAGCAAAACAAACAGTAAAAAGAAAACTATAACAATACATTCTTTTTCTTGTCCTTCCCCATTCCCAAACAGAAAAATGAAAAATTACAAAGGAAAATAAAAGGGCATATTCTCCCATATGAGCCCCCTTTCTCACAGGAAATTGTAATTTTTCTATCCACTGCACCTTTTGTTCTTCTGATAAGTGAAGGGAAAAAATATTCTCCGTTTTTTCCACTAAAAATTGACAGATTCCATCGCTAAGTCCCCCTGACTCCTCTCCTGTCTGTCCTGAAAAGCAAAAGATTAAAATCATCATAGATACCATAGGAATCCAACTCCAAGATTTCCACATCTTCTTTCTATTATTCATCTTCTTGCAAAAACCCTTGTTTCTTTAATTCTTCTTTCATTCGTTCCACCTGCTCTTTTGACTGACATCGAACTGTGTGTGTATGATACCCATTAGTAATTTCACTAATCAACTTTGCGTTATACTCTTTTTGCTTTTTTAAAAATTCATCCACTTCATAACGATAACTCAATTTTAAATCTGCTGTAATCGCTCCATAGACAGGATGTTCGATTGTCGTATTCATCACTTCTCCACCATGGTCAATCATAATATAGAGTTCTTTTTTTGTATCCTTTGCCTCATGTTTGCAACAAAGAACCTCATAAATACCACTATTTTCCCCTTTGGAATCTTCTAGTAAATATCCTCTCGCTGTTGATACAATTCGATTTCCTGTGGCACGTAACAAAGCCACATCTCCTACTATAATCTGCCGACTCACATTTAAAGTCTGAGCAAGGCTTGATGCGCTCATCGGTTTTTCTCTTCCGTGCAATAGTTCTAATATTTTCTCTCTTCTTTCTTTTGTATCCATCGTCTACTCCAAATATTTCAAAAGATTTTCCTTACTATTGATTACATGTCTTGTTGCACATTCCGCTGCTCGCTCTCCATCATGTGCCTTTAATGCTTCAAAAATTGCACGGTGTTCTGCAAGCGACTTTGGAGAACGTTCTTTTGATGCTAATGACTTACTTCTTGCCATCTGACAGTATCGATGAAAATCTGTTAAAATATGTTCTAAATATCGGCTATGACAAGAACTATACATAATCTGATGGAAACTACTATCCTCTCCTGTCGTTCCTTGCACGTTGTTTTTCATAATGAAGAATTCCTCTAAATCTAATGTTTCTTCCATCTTTTTTAACTCTTCATCGGTAATCTTTTCTGCTGCTAACTTTGCAGCCATTCCTTCAATTAAACTGCGTATTTCATAAATATCTTTAATATCCTCGGTGCTAATACTCAAAACTCTAGCCCCTTTATTGGGAATCATTAAAATCAACCCTTCTAACTCTAACTGTTTTAACGCTTCGCGAACTGGAGTTCTACTCACTCCAAACTCTTCAGATATTTTGATCTCTTGAAGAAGCATCCCTTCTTCATAAATACCATTTAAAATATTATCTCTTAATTTATAGTAAACTTGTACACGTAAAGAATACTTTTCTGCTTGTTCTGCTTGATATGCCATTTGATTGTTTCCTCCATTTTCTTCCCATTCACACTTCATCAAACGATGAAAAACACATTTCGCGAGTCTTTCACGTTTCTAAAAACCAAAAATATAGAACATCTGATTCGATGCTCTTTCACTTTTGTATTCTATCACAATTGTATACAGCAATTATACTCAATCCATTTTATAAAATCAAGAATATCTTATTGTGAAATCATAAGAAATTAACGACAACAAAAAAAAACGATCGAAATCAAATTTATCCTTTGATCCCAATCGTTTCTTTCTTGTTTCGTATTTTCTTTTCTCTTAATCAGAAAATCGTATTTTTAATACGTCTTTTATGATTTCGACACACTTTTCAAACCCTAAATCTTTACTATTTAAACAAAGATCATAGTTTCCTGCATTATCCCATTCTCTGCCTGTATAGTGTTTATAATAATACGCACGGTTTTTATCAATTTTAAGAATCCTCTTTTCTGCCTCTTTTGCTGTTAAACTGGACATAGTGAGCAACGTTTCCACACAACTTTCTAAAGGTGCATGAACATAGACTCTCAACACATTTTTCTCTTCTTTCAAGATATAATCTGCACATCTTCCAATAATAACACAATTTTCTTGTTGAGCTAAGCGTCTAACAACCTTTGCTTGTAAATTAAACAAATTGTCATTGGAAACATAATCTTCTTGATCAGGAGTAATAATCTTTCCCTTATATACCCCTTTTGTATAACGCATAAAAGGGTTTGGAAGTTTTTCATCAGCGATTCCAAATAAAGCTTCACTAATTCCACTCTCTTCGGATGCCATACGAATAATTTCTCTATCATAAGATTTTATTCCTAAACTCTCCGCTAACATCTGTCCAATCGTTCTTCCACCACTTCCGTAGCCTCTAGCAATTGTAACTACAAACTTTTGCATGTTACCCCCTCCTTATTCACCAAGATATGCCTTCTTCACAGCTTCATCGTTCATCATCTCTTTTGCATCTCCTGCCATCACGACGTTTCCTGTTTCTAATACATAAGCGCGGTCTGCAATGGAAAGAGCTTTTTTTGCATTTTGTTCTACAAGCAAAACTGTCGTTCCACTAGCACTGATTTCTTTTATAATATTAAAAATTTCTGAAACATAAAGAGGCGATAATCCCATAGAAGGTTCATCCATTAAAATAATTTTCGGATGAGACATTAAAGCACGCCCCATTGCTAGCATCTGCTGTTCTCCTCCGCTTAATGTTCCTGCAATCTGACTTTTTCTTTCCTCTAATCTTGGAAATCTCTCATATATTTTTTCTATGGTCTTTGCCATTTCGTTTTTATCTTTTCTTGTATAAGCACCTAATTTTAAATTTTGAAGAACAGTTAATGTAGGGAAAATACGTCTTCCCTCTGGAACATGAGCCATTCCAAGTCCAACGATTTTATGCGCTGGTGTCTTTAGAAGGTTATGCCCATCAAATAAAATCGTTCCTGAACTGGCTTTTTTCAACCCTGTAATCGTATGAAGCGTTGTTGTCTTTCCTGCTCCATTAGCTCCAATTAATGCAATTACTTCTCCCTCTTTTACTTCGAAACTAATTCCTTTTAATGCTTGAATCATTCCATAATGAACTTCTAAATCTTTTACTTCCAATAATGCCATCTTGTCTCCTCCTATTCTCCAAGGTATGCTGTAATGACTCTTTCATCATTTAAGACTACCTCTGGTGTTCCATGTGTTAATTCTGTTCCAAAATTTAACACAGTAATTTGTTCACAAATACCAGAAACAAGTTTCATATCATGTTCAATTAATAAAATAGAAATTCCAAAATGATCTCTTACAAATCGAATGGTTTTCATTAATTCATCGGTTTCTTGCGGATTCATTCCCGCTGCTGGTTCATCAAGAAGAAGTAATTTCGGATCGGTAGCTAGCGCTCTTGCGATCTCTAATTTTCTTTGTTTTCCATAAGGAAGATTTCCCGCTAGCGTTTCATATTCTTTTTCTAAATCAAATACCGCTAGAAGCTCTAATGCCTTTTTATTCATCTTCTCTTCTTCTTTAAAATATCTTGGCAGACGGAAAATTCCTTCAAATAAATTATAATGGACTTGATTATGAATGGCAATTTTTACATTATCAAGCACTGTCATATTTTTAAACAAACGAATATTTTGGAACGTTCTTGCAATCCCTGCTCGATTGATCTGAGCAGGATTCATATTCGTTAATTTTTTTCCATCTAATAAAATAACGCCATCTGTTGGCTCATAAACGCCTGTTAATAAATTAAAAACCGTTGTTTTCCCAGCTCCATTTGGACCTATCAGTCCATAGAGCTGTTTTTGTTCAATTGTAATATGAAACTGATCGACAGCCCTAAGTCCGCCAAAAGAGATTCCTAAATTTTTTACTTCTAATAATGGTGCCATGATCAATTCCCTCCTTTGACTGTATGTTTTGGTGCATGATTATGTAACCAAACTTTTATCCATTCTTTGAACTTTGATGCATTGAATAACATCATAGCAATTAAAACGATAGCATAAATCAACATTCGAAAATCATCCATTCCACGAAGCACCTCTGGAAGCAATGTTACAATAATGGCAGAAATAATAGAGCCTCGAATACTGCCCATTCCACCTAATACCACAATAACTAAAATTTCAATGGATTTGTTATAGTCAAATGTCTTCGCTTGCACAAATCCTAAATTGTGACTATATAAAACTCCTGCAATTCCTGCAAAAAAAGCAGCAGAAACAAACGCTAAAATTTTATATTTTGTAAGAGAAATACCAACCGATTCCGCTGCAATATAGTCTTCCCGAATAGAACAAATTGCTCTACCATGTCGACTATTCACTAAGTTCATCACAACTAAAATGGTAATGATAACAAGAACATAAACAGAAATATAACTGGTATACATAGGAATATTATTAAGACCAGATGCTCCGCCTGTAATTTTTAAGTTTGTAATAATCGAACGAATAATTTCACCAAAGGCAAGTGTTACAATAGCCAAATAATCCCCTTTTAATCGTAAAACAGGCACTCCAATGATTAAACCAAAAATTGCGGCAACAATTCCACCAACAATCATAGATAATAAAAATCCTGGAAAATAGGGAAGTTTTGTATAAATGCTAAATAATGCACCTGCATAAGCTCCCACTGACATAAAACCAGCATGACCTAATGTCAATTCCCCTAAAAATCCTGTTGTAAGATTCAAAGAAACAGCTAAAATAATATTGATACCAACTGGTACTAATAATGCACTATATTGTCTTGATAAATATCCATATTCCACACCAATGTACAAAAGTAAGAAAACAACTGCAATTGCAATGACACGGAATAAATTTTGTTTTGATAATAATTTCTTCACTTTTGTCACCTACACTTTCTCTTTTCTTGCTACGCCCAAAATACCTGCTGGTTTTATAATAAGCATAAGAATTAATACACCAAACACAATCGCATCTGCAAGCTGTGTGGAAATATAGGCTTTTGCTAAACTTTCAATAACACCTAATAAAATACCGCCAATCATCGCTCCTGGTACGCTACCAATTCCTCCTAATACTGCTGCAACAAAGGCTTTGATTCCTGCCATAGAACCCATATAAGGATCGATAAATCCATATGTACATGCATAAAGAACTCCCGCAATTGCTGCTAATCCAGAACCAATAGCAAATACCATTGAAATTGTTCCATTTACATTGATTCCCATAAGCTGTGCAGCCCCTTTGTCTTCTGATACCGCAAGCATAGCACTTCCCGCTTTTGTCTTATGAATGAATAAGGTAAGTGCAATCATAGAAAGAATCGTTACAACAATCGTTACAATAATCTCTCCTGATATCGTAATGTCACCAACGTGAATTGCTTTTAATTTGACAATTGACTGAAATGCCTTTGCTTGAGAGCCAAATAAAATAAGCCCTGCACTTTGTAAAAAATAACTAACACCAATGGCGGTAATTAATACTGCTAATGATGGAGCATTTCTGAGGGGTTTATAAGCGATTTTCTCTATCAGTACTCCAAGAATTGCACAAGTTGCAATTCCGACTAAAATGGCAACTGGTACTGGAAGATGTGCCACTGTCAATGATAAATATACGGCATATGCGCCTACCATAATAATATCTCCATGGGCAAAATTAATCATTTTTGCGATTCCATATACCATCGTATATCCTAAGGCAATTAACGCATAAATACTACCTAAGCTCAATCCATTAATAATTTGCGCCAGAAATTTCATTGTTTCACCTCTTTCTTTTATCACACAGAAAGCTGTTGTAAAATGGTCTTTTACAACAGCTTTTCTGTTATAGAACTTCACATATCCTTTACTTTGTTTTTTTATTTGCATTAAAAATAGTGTATTCACCTTTTTGGATTTGAATGTATTTGGCATCTTTATTTGGTTCCCCTGTTTTATCAAAAGAGAACTTACCAGTAACACCTTCCACTTCAATTTCTTTCATTGCTTTAATTAATGCATTTGTATCTTTAGAACCTGCTTTTTCGTAAGCCTTTGCAATAGCATAAACACCATCATAAGCATCTGCAGCAAACTGATCTGGCACTGCTTTATATTCTTCTTGATATTTCGCTACAAAGTTCTTAACGTTTTCAGCACTATCTGCTGAGAAGAATGGGCTTAAGAAAATAGCTCCATTGGCAATATTAGCATTTGTACCAAGTTGTGTTGTCACACCATCCCATCCATCACTTCCAACAAATGGAGTATCAATCCCAAGCTGTTTTGCCTGTGTTAAAATGAAAGATGCTTCTTGGTAATATCCAGGAACAAAAATAACATCTGGTTTTGCAGATTTAATGGATGTAAGCTGTGTATTAAAGTCTTTATCTCCACTTGTAAAAGATTGATCGGATACAATTTTTGCTCCTTTTGCTTTTACTTGTTTCACAAACGCGTCATGGATTCCTACTCCATAGTCACTGGATACATCATAAAGAACCGCTATATTTTTATATCCTAAAGTGTCTGTTACAAGATCTGCAATCTTCTCTCCTTGTAATGGATCCGTAAAGCAAATGCGGAACACATTATCTGGATCCGTAATATCCTTTGTAGAACCGGAAGGAGTCACCATCAAAATATTATCTTTTTGTGCTAATTTATTGACTGCTTGACAAGCGTTTGATGTGGTAGCCCCTAAAAGCGCATCCATATTATCAGAATATAACTTAGAATATGCATTGGCGGCAACACCTGCATCTGCCTGATCATCTTCAAATTTTAATTCGAACTTCGTTCCATTAATTCCCCCTGCTTCATTGATCTCATCAACTGCAATTTGAGCACCATTTTTTACAGAAGTTCCATAAGAAGCATTTGCACCTGAGGTCGGCCCCATACTACCAATAATAAAAGTGCTATCATCTCCCCCTTTTGCACTTCCACCTGCACCTCCAC
>UQVN01000159.1 GCA_900544525.1 uncultured Eubacteriales bacterium | reverse complement strand
TCTTTTAATACCTATTTAGAAATATTTCTAAATAGATTGTATGACACAAAATCAAAAAAGTCAACATCTATTTAGATAAAATTCTAAATAGATGTTGACTTCTTATTTATGTCTAATACTACAAAACAGGAGCCATTAAAATTCTTCCTGTTCCACGATACACATTCACCAATCCTTCTCCTGATACGGCAGAACCGATTAAACTTTTTGTAGATTTTTCTACTGTAAATTTCAAAGAACCGCTCCATGCAACGGCAAAATTACCATCAATTTTCACAACATCATCTTGTAATACAATTTCCACTAACTCGTCTCTTGGAACATTGCTTTCAAGAACTGCTACTCCGCGTCCTTTTAACGCTAAATTAAATAGTCCTTCATTTCCTAACACTGCACTAGAAAGATTACTTCTTGCTACAACCGTCTGATTTACGCTGTCCTCACAAGCAAGGAAAAGCCCATCATCTAGTACTAATCCACCTTCCCAATCTTCTACGTTTTCAAGAAGGATGTGCTTATAAGTTGGCTCTAACATCACATAGCCTGTTCCATAATACTTTGGCTTCACGGTAGATTCCTTTGTTACCGATCCTTTTAAAGCTTTTCCAAAGAAGTCTCCTACTCCTTTAATATCACTTTTTGCCTCCACTGAACCTGCTGTCCACTGCATACCCCCTGCACTTACAATGATTCCACTATTATCAAGGTCAATAAACACTTGTCGTTTGCGAATATTCATTTCAGAACAATAATAAGCATTAACCGCAGATGATGGATCCACACTCAAGTCTTTTGTATATTCAAGAACTTTAATTCCTTTTTTCTCTTCTACTACTCTTAAATTTGGATTATCGATTAGATTTTGAACACGAATCATACGCTTCCTCCCTTATGTTTCCCATAGTTAAACATTAGCTACATCATTCATATGCCTCCATTATAACATTCAGAAGAAATACCGTAAATATGGAAATTTTTATCTATTATTGCTTGTGAAAGATATTTCTCCCAATTTCATTCAAACGAAATAGAACTACAACTATCTCGAATCTCTCCGATCAGATTATATAATAATACCTTTTCATCACAATCCTTTAAAATATCTAACGCTTCCTTGGCTTTTCTATAATAAGATTGTATCTGCTCTTTACATTGTTCTAGCACCTTACTCTTTATTAGAATCTCTAACACTCTTTTATTGACTTCTTCTTTCGTTATTTTCCGTTCTCTATCCCCTTGAGCTAATTTTTTTAATTCCATATAATACTCTTTTTCTCTACAGGCCAAAATAATTGGCATCGTATAAATACCATTGGAAAAATCTTGGCAAACAGGCTTTCCTTCTTTTTGCAAAGAACTAGAAAAATCAATTAAATCATCACGGATTTGAAACATCATCCCTAAGTTTCTTCCATACTGTTCCATATGCTTTATCATTTTTTGTGTGCATTTTCCTTCCATCGCCCCAACACTACATGCTAATTCAAATAGAATAGCTGTCTTTCCTTCTATGTTCTCTAAGTATTTTTCTAATGTAATATCTAAATTATATAGATTACTATTTTGTCCTAGCTCTCCTTCGCATAACTGTTCTAACATTTGATAAATTTTCTTATGTCGATTGGATAACCTACAATTGGTGTGTCCAATAATAGAAAATATCATGTAATCTCCTGCATAGACTGCCATTTTTTGTCCAAATTTTTTCTGAACGCATAATCTTCCTCTTCGATAACTCGCTTCATCAATGACATCATCATGAACAAGAGATGCCATATGACAAATCTCTATAATAGCTGCATATTCGGTTACATCTATTTGTCTATCTCCAAACCTTGCACAAAGTAATGTTAAGATCGGTCGTATTTGCTTTCCTTTAGAAGCCAAAATCCAATTCATAACTTCTTGCATTCCTTTATTTTTCGATAATAATAGACGCTCCATATGCTCATTTACTAAAGATAATTCTTTTTCTAATCCGTGTATTCTTTCTAGCCGAATCATCCTCTTATCCTCTCTTTCCCTAATCATCCTTTTCCTACAAAATATATATTATTATACAATATATTTTTTCTTTTTTTGATCAAATCTTCCTTGACAATTATAAAAAAATCTTATACTATGTGATATATAGTATTTAATGCATAGTATATACCACACCAAGTATAGGAGGTTTTTATGGATACACAAAGAAAGAAAGGGATTCTTGATATTTGTGTGTTGTCGGTACTTCATCGCACTCCATCGTATGGCTATCAGATTATTAAGGAAGTATCGGATTGTATTGAAATATCCGAATCCACTTTATATCCAATTTTAAAGCGGTTAGAAAAGTCTAATTGTCTAACAACCTACAAACAAGAATATAATGGACGAATTCGAAAATATTATGAGATCACCCAAATAGGTGAGGAAAAGATACAAGATTTTCTTTCTGAATGGGATGAAATTAAACAAATTTATGCCTTTGTAGAGGAAAAAATACAGAAATAACAATGAAAAGCAAGAGCACGGGGTATGCCGTTTTACGTAAATAAAAGAGCTTACGTTTCGCTAGAAAGAGAGGTATTTATGAACACAGAGCAATATATGGAACAATTAATGGAAGAAATCAAAGATTTTTCAGAACAAGATAAAAAACAAATTAAAGAATATTTTGAAGAAATGATTTACGATCGAATGGAAGATGGCGAATCCGAATCCGATATTTTAAAAAAGCTCGGTTCTCCTAAAGATGTCAGTTATAAATTAAAACTAGAATATGAATCTCATTTAGAAAAAGACGAAGTTCCACAAGCAGAGGATAAAAAGATGATTTCCTTCTCTTCTCTTTCAAAAAAGAATGAAAATTCTTCTGCCAAGAAAGAAATGCCTACTTCTATTTTCGTTCAAGCCGAAAATGTTAAAATTATAGCGTTAAGGGAAAATATTCCTTATCCACAAGTGGAATTTGATGAAGATAAACAAGTGGATCTTCTCTCCATCACAGAAGAAAATGGCTGTTTTAAAGTTGTTCATAAGATAAAGAAATTGTGGTTCCTTGGTCTTTTAGGATTCCATAAAACGAAATCCATGACACTCCATGTTCCAACAGCATTTCATGGTGATTTAACACTGATAAGTTGTAATTCCTCAATCCAGTTACGAGACTTTGATTCCCTTACGGAATTACACTGTAACACAAGCAATTCAAAAATTGCCGTTAAAAATGTAAATGCAGACAAGATAAGCCTCCAAACTTCTAATTCTTCTATCCGATTAGAAGATATTTCTGGAGGAAATATCCGTGCAAAAACTTCTAACTCTAAGATTTTATTAGATGAAGCTACATTTTCAAATACAATTGATTTAATTACTTCCAACGCTCCAATTGAAGTCCATAGAATCGTTGGCAAATCCATTAAACTTCACACAAGCAATTCTTCTGTTAAAGGCGAAATTTCCGGTAGCATTGTAGATTATAATATCATAAGCAGTACGAGCAATGGCTCTAGCACATTGCCAAGCCGTATGAATACAGGAAAAGATAAGGATTTAACAGTGAAAACAAGCAATGCAAAAATTAATCTCACATTTGAACAAGACCAATAATTAAAAATAGATAACAAACAAAGAAATTAAATTCTATAAGCAAAAAGGAGATAGACGTTAACAATAAGGTCTATCTCCTTTTTCTAGCTTTACTATGTCAAAAAATGAATGTGCGTTTTCTTATTATGCGTTTAAGAAATTTAAGACTGCTTGTACTTCTGTTTTTACTCCGGCTTCCATCGCCTCTTCTTTAATCATAAATTTAGGGTGATGGTTGGCAAAACCACAGCCTTCTTCGGCTGTACCGCCTCCAAGGATTACAAAACATTCTGGTGCAATTGTCTGATAGTAAGAGAAATCTTCACTAGCACTTGTCATAGGTGCTGCATGTACCAATGCTTCTCCTAACACTTCTTTTGCACTGTCCATAACAAGTTTTGATAAGTCAGCATCATTGATAACCGCCATATAAGATTTAATATAATTTAAATCATAAGTAGCTCCATATGTTTTACATACGTTATCAATAATATCTTTTACTCTTTGTTCAACCTTATTACGAGTTTCTTCATTAACCGTACGAATAGAAGCACTCATATAGGCTTTATCAGGGATAATGTTTGGCGCATCTCCTGACTTAAACTCTCCGACAGAAATAACTGCAAGTTCTCCTGGTGTAACATAACGAGAAACAACTGTTTGAAGCTGATTGATAATCTGTGTTCCTACAATAATTGGATCTACTCCATTTTGAGGCATAGAGCCATGGCTTCCTTTTCCTTGAATATTTAAGAAAAATCCGTCCGCTGCTGTTGTAGCTGCCCCTTCTTTATGAATATGAATACTTCCTGCCTCTAAGTTTGGAATAATATGAAGTCCTACTACGGCATCCACATCATTTAACACACCAGTTTCAATAATTTGTGTCGCCCCACCTGGTTCTTTTTCTTCTGCGTGTTGGAAAATCAATTTTACAGTTCCATGTAACTCATCTCTCATTTCAGATAATACTTTTGCTGTTGCTAAAAGCATAGCTGTATGGGTATCATGTCCACAAGTATGAGCAACTTTTTCCACTTTTGAACGGAAAGGTAAGTCCCCTTCTTCTTGCATAGGAAGAGCGTCCATATCCGCACGAAGTAAAATCGTTTTCCCTTCCTTTGCACCTTTAATAATCCCTAATACACTTGTTCCTACTGGTTTTTCGATCTCAATATTTCCAAAAGAACGTAGTTTTTCTTCTACAAAAGCTGATGTTTTAAATTCTTCGAAGGAAAGCTCTGGATTCTCATGGATATGTCTTCTCCATTCTATCATTTCCTGAACAGGAATTTTATTAAACCATTCTTTCATTTTTAATACCTCCTATATGTCGTTTTTATTGTTTTAAAGACGAAAGTAAAAACTTTCGCCTTAATGTTTATTCCGATCTTTTTAATTTTCTTGTGGTTTTTTTACTAATAATGCTGCAACTCCTGAAATTACCATACAAATAGCAAGTCCAATAAAGGAATTTAAGTAACTATCTTCTTTTGCTAAAGCACTTACAAGCTGTGGAGAAACGATACCTCCAATAAATGCTCCAATGTTTAATACTGCAAAAGAAGAACCGATAATCTTTCTTGGAACTAATTGATATGGAACTGCTAACAATCCGGAAAATGCGATCATCATGAGGAAAGTAGCAACATATAAAGCAATAATTGCCACTTCATAAACTGGAGCAATAATGAACACAATAACACAAATTGCTGTTAAAATAGAAGCTACAAAAATGAACATTAATTCTTTTCCACTAAAGAATTTTGTAATAATTGGACCACCTGCAGCCATGGCAATTGTCATAACGACATAAAATCCTACCATGATTTTAGAAAGTCCAGCAGAATCATTAACTCCAAAGTTTACACGTAATACATTTGGAAGCCAGAATAACATGGCAACTCCAACTAAGTTACTAAATAATACAGAGATTGCTAATAAAATTGTATTTTTATTTTTCCAAGCATCAAAGAAACCAACTTTTTCCGTAGCTGCTTGTGTCTGTACTTTTTCTACTTTTGTTTCTTTTAAGAAGAAGATAACAGCAAGAAGAGCAACTAAATAGCCTGCTGATAAGAAGTAATAAGCATGGTGCCAGTTAGAACGAATCATTTTTTCTCCAACTGTACTAGCTAAAATACCACCAATACCTGCTGTTGCTACAACGAATGATTGTACTTTTGCACATTGATCGCTTGCATAGTTATCGCTGATGATCTTTGGTGCACCGTTTGTATAACCAGCCTGACCAAATCCAACCATAAATCTTAAGAATAAAATAGCAAATAAGCTACTTACATTTCCAAATAAGAAAGAAAATACCATAAGAACTGTCAAAGATGCAATGACAAATTTCTTATATCCAAAGCGGTCAACAAGCCAACCACCTGGAATGGTAACTAAAATAAAGCTAACGTAAAAAACTGAGGATAAATTCCCCATCTGTTCTTTTGTAAATCCATAGGTACTGATCAAATTATCCGCAGTAAATCCGATCATACTTTTATCAAGATTTGCAAAAACCCCTATGAAGAATACAACTATAAATACTATCCATTGATTTTTTGTAAATTTCATATGTCTATCATCCTATTCCTTATTAAATTTGTTATAATCCTCTTCATATCGAAGATTTCCAATAATTTTTGAATACAGAGCGATCTCCCTGTTCCTCTTCAAAGAAAACTCCTATTTCGTTCCATTATTCTTTTATAAAAGCTCTATGCTCAAAAATTATTACAGGTCTTGTATGCACAAATATTTCTTATTATTTTCCGCACTGAGAGATAAAACTTCATGTTAAAAATATAACATTCCCCTTCTAAAGAACGTGAGAAACCCGCTTTGCGCTCTTCTCACACATACAAAAAGGGAAGTTTTTCTCTTCCCTGTTATATTTCAAATATCTGTGTTCCACGCCTGTTAGATGTTAAATGGATTTCTATCCATTCGATTCTTTTGACAACTCATGCCAATCTTTTCGTATCACCTTCTAACTCTTTTTTTTGGAACATCGAAATGATGATAAACCCTAAACGTGGTTTAAAGTCAATACCTTTTTAAATTTTTTTATAAGGAACCCATACAAGATGAGAAATAAAATAACTTTCCTCATCTTCCCATCTTGCCAATAACACTCTAGATACGCTTTCACCATCAAGAACTAAATGATTTGCTTTTGCAAAATCTAATAACATTTGTACTGCTTCTTGAAAATCACTATTTGCTTTTGCCTCATAATAAAAAATAATAGCGGGACAACTTTTATAAAACTTTACAACTTCACTTTCTCGAATTTCTAAAAACTCCGCTGTTTTCTTATCAATACAAAAACCAAAGTTAAACTCATTTTCTCCATTTATTAAATGCTCTAATGATACAGACCCTGACATAAAGGTAAGATCTGTATATTTTAGCCATTTCATCAGCTCATTTTGAACGACCTCATCTTGAATTAGCTCATGATTCTTCTGATAATTCATACGATATAATGCAGGACGAAACCCTAAAAAACATCCGCCCTTTGCATTCTGTGCTTGTCTCATACAAGTAAGATTCGCATGAATACTCTCTAACTTTAACTGTGTATAAAATGCCTCTCTTAAAATTCTCTTCTCTTTTTCCCTTAATGATTCCTCCATCTCTGGTATGGATTCGGTTTTCATAATTTCTCCGATTTCATTTAATGTATATCCAAATTTTTGTAACTTTTGCAGATTCATCAAATAATTAATCTGGATAATATCATAAAAACGATATCTCGATTCTTCTTCTTTATAAGGCTTAATCAGACCCTTTTTTTCATAATTACGAATGGTTTCCGAACTAATTCCTAACATTTTTGCAATCTCGCCAATTTTATATGTCTTCATGGTATTTCCTCCTTTTTGCTTTGATACACCTGAACTTCTTAACTATTATTTTATATCAATTCTATTCTTTCCATCAACTAAATTCTATTAATACCATAATATTCCTATCCTATAAAATGCCACATGAAGAAACAAAAAACCATTTGGATTTCTATCATAAACAAGATGAAATTTCTTTTAACACGTGGGAATTTTTTATGAAAAATATAGAATCAGATGAAAGATTAGAAATAAAATTTTCTGTAGTGCTTTTTATGTAATAGAAAGTGCAATTTCCTATTACATAAAAAAATGGAAATCCTATATTCATAAGATTTCCATGAAATAAAAAAAGCA
>UQVN01000158.1 GCA_900544525.1 uncultured Eubacteriales bacterium | reverse complement strand
GAACACCAGCCTTCCAAGCTGGATACGTGGGTTCGATTCCCATCACCCGCTTTTTGCACGAGTGGCTCAGTGGTGGAGTATCGCCTTGCCAAGGCGAGGGTCGCGGGTTCGAATCCCGTCTCGTGCTTATCTTATCCCTTGATTTTTCAAGGGATTTTTTGTTTTCCAAATATATTCACACTATCTTAGACATAACCCATTATTCATGATTTCTCAATTTTCTTCTGTATTTGGGTTATAGAATAGATTTTTGGATTGAGCATTTGACTTAGCTCCCGTCTCGTGCTCCCTTTATAAAGCAACTAAAAAGTTGTCTTTTTTTACATAAAACTCCAATCTTCTATTTTTTCTCACGATCTTTATTGACAACTCCAACTATTTTTGATATTTTTTTAAAAAATTACAAAAGAATAGTTGGAGGATTTCATATGTTAACCCTTATAACAGATTTTTTATCAATTTTTGTTACCTTATTGTTATTATTTCTTATGTTCAAAGGCATTTTCTTTTTATTCCAATGGCTCAGTACGTTTCTTTCCGTTCGCCCTAGAAATACATCAAAAAAGCAAAAGAAAACTTCTTATGATCCGTCAAAAGCGCAATTGCCAAACTTCTCTTCTATTCCTGATTTAAAATCACCTTTAACTCATGCAGAAATCAAAGGAAAAATAGGAGAAGCAAAAACGTTACTTGCTCTTAATGACCTAAACTTCCCATATCAAACGTACCAAAATATTATTTTACCTAAGAACAGTCAAGAAACAACGGAAATTGATCTTATTTTACTGACTCCAAATGGCATTATTGTTATTGAAAACAAAAACTTTTCAGGATATATTTTCGGTCGAGAAGATGATTTTAAATGGTGCCAAGCCTTTCAAACAAAGAAATTTTTCTTTTACAATCCAATAAAGCAAAATGAAACCCATATTCGTGCATTATCAAAAATACTTTCCGATCACGGTATTTTTGACTTACATATGATCTCTGTTATTTGCTTTAATAATGGGGCAGAACTCAAAAAAGTCCCTCAGAACAGTTCCTCATTAATTGTTACAGAACGTGTTTTGGCAGAACAACTCAATCGTCGTCTTGCTTTAGAACCAATCCATTATACGAACTCCCAGTTGACAACCATTGGTAATATTATAGCAAAATCCAATTTATCCAAAACTCATAAAGAGTTTCATATTCAAACGGTTCGAAGCAAATATCTTTCTTAATAAAGAAAAAACTTTTTTATATCACACATTATTTACATACAACTTATTTTATTTTTTATCCAAAAATGGTGACTTCCTATGACCGGAAATCACCATTTTTCTTTTCTATCTTACCTCCAGTTAGAAGCGTTGAAGACGATATCGTACCAGTTCCTCTTTATTTATTGGCATTATAATTCGCTCATGCATTGGATCTGTTTTCGTCTCTTCTAATAAACGCTCTCTATCTTCACGTTCTACTCTCTTTTTATACCCATCAACACCGCATAGATATTGTCCTGCTATTTCTACTGGGTGCTCTTCTTTTTGAAATAATAACAATTCCATAAAAGTTTCTGGATCGACTCCATACTGTTTTGCCAATGCCACAAGAACAGAATCACATACTCTTCTTCCCATTCCTTTCGAATCAGCAAAAACCCCCATAGCAAATACTTGTTGAAAAATTCCAACAAAAGAATTTAAAACAATTTCTGCAAATTTATGAATTTTTTCAATTTCTTGTTGTTCCTTTGGTCGATCCATAAAATGAGATAACACCATAGCATTTACAATTGTCTGATTCATGTGTGCATTAATTTCATGATTGATAGAAAGCCCATTGACTCCATTCACCGCATAACGACTAATATAAAAGAGTAATCGACTAGCATACTCTTGTTCTTCTTCATATGGTGTACTTTCGTCTACCTTTGTAATATCCTTTACTGAAAAAATAATTTTAATTAAATCATCTGCAATTGCCACCATTTGATCTTCTGTCAAAAAATCAGGAATTTCATGTTGCTGTTGAATAACCTCCATAATATCATCTTCTCCTATTTACATCAAAAATAATTTTTCCTTTTTTATGGGAATCTTCACTAGAAAAATAAGAATTTATCTTTTCTTTCTTCATTATAGCTCACACTTTTCCTATCGTAAAGGCAGTCTCTCTTTTTCATGGCTGCCTTAAAACAAATATTATCCTATACTTTTAAAAATCTCTCGCTTCAAATATCGCTTTTGAAACTAGATAAGAAAGAAAAAATGCAAGGATGCCGATAAAAATACCAGCAATATCGTACCAACCAGAATAGATACTTGCAATACGCTCCCATGAAATCCGAGAACTTTTACTAAGAAGAACAAATACCATAGCAAAAGAGAAAAGGAAAACTTGACTGTATAAAACGGCTTTTTGATAACTGTACTTAAAACAAATCGGCAATAAAATTCCGAAAAAAATTCCCTCTATACCAAATACAATTCCCCCACCTACAAAACTCCAATTTATTTTTTGAATAAAAGCGATTAGCAATCCGAGTAAACTGATAATGCCCCAAGCTATGACAGCTCCTCCAATGACGATACTATAAAAATTTTTTATAATCGTTCTTCGCTCATAGGGCATAGCAATTAAAAGCTGAAATCCTTTATTTTTCTCTTCTTTTTCAAAAATTGCATTGATTAAAAAATATCCAAAGAAAAAACTTCCAATTGCTGAAATAGCCGCCCCTACCAAATTAGAAAACAGAGCGAGCAAAAGAAAACCTAGGAAAAACACAGCAATCATAATCCATAACATTTTTCGAATTAAAATATAAGTTCTCTTTATAAAAATAAGTTCCATCGTTATCCCTCCTGCCTTTTTTCCATTGCTACAACAAATCGCTCAGATACAATAATCAAGAGAACTGCTATTATCGCGATACCATAAATACCAGAACTCCACACCCGTTCTAATATTGTTAACGCTTCTTTTCTTCCAACATACACAATAAAAAATTGTGTTGAATAAGTAGGAATAAAAAGCAATCCAATGGATATCAAACGTACAGCCGTTTGAGGAAGCAAATAGTAAAGTGGCATTGTTATTGCAACAAAATATAAATAAGCAATCGCTGCTCCAAAGAAAAATTCTTTTGTTATCATTGGGAAATAGGAAATTTTCAAAAAAGTCATAACACTAGAAAACACGAGGTACAAACTTGTTACGATAAAAAATTGTAGTAAAACTCCTAAATAATGAGAAAGAACCAACTGTTCTTTCGTATAAGAAACTGCATATAATAACTTTTTTCCATTTCCTAACTTTTCCTTCTCAATGGTCCCCATCAAAAAAGACCATGCCCCTGCAATTGTAAGTACAATATAGGAATAAATTCCTGCATTCACACCTATCAGCACGAGGATAACAAAATACTGAAATAAAATAATTGGCAGTTGGTCATTGGTAAATAATTTATAATCTTTATAAATAAGCGCTCTTATCATCTTTTATCCCTCCATTTTTAACCACACTATATTTTTTCTTTCTTCTTATTTTATTTTTTAGAATAAGCGATCATAATTTCTTCTATATTGGGTTTTTCAAATAAGGCTTGTGGCATTCTTTTCTTTACTTTCTCCTTTTCATTTGTCAAGCCTTCAAAATGAAATCCCTTTTGATTTAATTCAATAAATAAGGACTCATTTTCTTGATCTAACCAATTTTTATTGCCTTTTACAAAAGCATGTGATTCTAACAAGCGATCTTTCTCTTCTTGAAAAAGCACTTTTCCTTCCTGCAACATAATAACATCATCTACACATCGCTCTAAATCATTTGTAATATGTGTGGAGAAAAAAACAGATTTTCCTTCTTCCTCTACAAACTCTTGTATCATCTGTAACATTTGTCGACGAACCTGTGGATCGAGACCGCTTGTTGGCTCATCCATAATTAAAAGATCCGCATGGTGAGACAGCGCATAGGCTAATGCACACTTCATTCTCATTCCTTTTGATAAATTTTTAATATATTCTTTCTGATTCAAAGAAAAGCGCTCTATATAATCCTGAAATACTTTTTGATCCCAACTTTTATAAGCAGAAGAAATAATCTTTGCCATATCTTTAATCGTTAAATCATCATACAAGTATCCATTGTCAAAGACAATTCCGATTCGTTCTTTAATCTTCCTTTGATTTTGTTTCAAATCCATGCCAAAAATTTTTATGTCTCCTGCGTCTGGTTTTACAAGCCCTAGTAACATTTTAATTGTTGTTGTCTTTCCCACACCATTGACTCCAATAAATCCAGAAATACAACCTTCGTACACTTGAAAACTTACATCTTGTAATACTTGTTTTTGCTTATATGCTTTCTTTAATCCATTCACTTCTAATACATAATCCATAAGAAAACCTCCCTTATCCAACTCAAATAATGGTAAACAGTAACTAAAAATGAAACACTTCTTAGCTATGGCTTTTTCCAAAGTAAAATTTCTCTAAATTTTATCTTCTAATAAAATTTCAAGCATTGTCATCAACTCTTTTCCTGCCAGTCCAATCATATCCGAAAGAGCAATTGCCTCTTGTAATTTTTCTTCAATCTCTTTCATCTTTCCTTCTTTTAATACATCTAAATTTTTTACGGCCACAAAAAATCCTTTTCCTTGTATGGCATGAATAAATCCTTCTGCCACTAATTCATCATAGGCTCTCTTTGTTGTCAATACACTGACATTAATTTCATTAGCAAGGCCTCGAATGGAAGGTAACATCTCTCCATCACTTAATTCCCCTCTTAAAATCTCATCCTTTATCTGGTCTTTTATTTGTTGATAAATGGGAATTTCACTGTTATTGCTAATAATTAAATGCAATCGCTTTCCCTCCTTCTCTAAATATCACAAACATAGGTTGTATGTTTTAAATTTTTTCCTACTATAACACAGTGTATATTACTGTATATTTATTTCATATACAGTAATATACATCTTTTTCCTACCCATGTCAATAGAAATTAGAAAACAATCAAAAAAACGATGAGAAACGCATTTTTGTGTTCCTCACCGTTTTTTATTTATCCATTATTCTGCTTTCTTTTCTTTATATAAATCAATAACATTGAGCATAATCTGAACCGCTAAGTCCATACCTTCTGCTGTAATGTGCTCATATTCTCCATGATATCCATATCCACCTGTTCCAAGGTTTGGACAAGGAATTCCCATATAGCTTAATCGAGCGCCATCTGTACCACCACGGATTGGTTGAACCGCTGGAGTTACTCCTGCTTGTTCTGTCGCTTGAATCGCATTCTCAACTAAATGGAAATGTGGTTTTACCATACGAGCCATATTATAATAGCTATCTTTGATTTCCACTTCTACCGTACCTTCTCCATATTTTTGATTGAGAATTTTTTGAATATGAAGTGCTGTTTGCTTTTTCGCTTCAAATAATTCATCACTATGATCACGAATAATATATTCTAAAGTCGCTTCTTGTACATCACCTTTGATTTCACAAAGATGGTAAAATCCTTCGTATCCTTCTGTCATAGATGGAGTTTGTGCAGATGGAAGCATCTGGTTGAACTCAAAGCCTACTAAAGCGGCATTCACCATTGTATTTTTAGAACTACCAGGGTGAACAGAAAAACCATGAATCGTTACCATCATAGAAGCTGCATTAAAACATTCGTATTCAATCTCTCCTTCTGGTCCACCATCCATAGTATAAGCAACGGCTGGTGTAAAACGTTTTAAATCTACCTTGTCCATTCCTCTTCCAATTTCTTCATCTGGAGAGAACATAATCTGAATTGGACCATGAGGAATTTCCTCATGAATTAATCTCTCACAAGCAGTTAAAATTTCAGCAATCCCCGCTTTATCATCGGCTCCAAGAAGAGTTGTTCCATCCGTTGTAATTAAAGTTCTTCCAACTAACTTTTCTAAATGAGGGAAATTTTCTTTTCTAAGCACTTTTCCACTTGTTCCAAGAGGAATATCTTCTCCTTGATAGTTCTCGTGAATAATCGGATTTACGTTTTCTCCTGATGCATCTGGACTCGTATCCATATGGGCTAAAAATCCAATTTCAAAACGATCTTCGTATCCTTTTGTGGCTGGTAATTTTCCATAAACATAACCATTATCATCAATTCCTACTTCTGTAAGACCTAACTCTTTCATTTCTTTTTCTAATATTTTCGCTAAATCAAACTGACGGCTTGTACTTGGACAAGTTTCAGAACTCTCGTCAGATGTTGTATATACTCTTACATAATTTAATAATCTTTCATATGCTCTCATAGAATCTCATTCCTTTCTACTACAATCTATTTATGGATCATGTAACTAACAAGTTGTCAGAGCACGATCCATGGAAATAGTAATGATTCTTTCTTGTCATCTTATCACATTTCTAACAAGACCACAAGGTATGTCTATGATATAATGAAAAGCAATAAGGCAAATACAAAGAATTTGATATAATGCAATCATTTCTGCTTGACATGCCTTCTGCGCAAATAAATATCAACAATTCTATTACAGAAAGGACGATGGCTATTATGTATATTGATAACTCTATTATAATTAACTTTCTTAATGACAATGATGACTATAAAAATCATTGGCTCTTTACACATATTTTACCAGACAGAACTTTCACGTTCTCTCAGCCTAAACAAATTGATAAAAAAGATATTTCTGTTCTTTATCATACTATGATAGAACATCTTCATAATTTTACACCATATAACCATTCTATCATTGAAAAACTATTTCCAAATTGGAAAACCATGCTCTCATCACTAAATGTTATTCTGGCTATTGGTTGCCCCCCTCCTTATGATGCAATGACTCGCACATATCAAGAAAAAGAATATATCATCTTTGATTTAGTCCGATTTCTTGATTATCAAAAACAAGGATATGACATTTTTTCTATTATCATGACTATGATCACCCATGAGTTTATACATATTTGCATTCATAATGATTACCCTTGTACTTCAAATCATTATGTGGATAAACTAAAATATATTGTTTTTGACGAAGGTTTTGCTCATCTTCTTTCCTTCCAAAATAATATTTTTCAGTATGATTTTGCTTCTGTAAAAGAGAAATACTATCATTCTTCTCTTATTCAATTGCAACAAGCATTATTAGAAACTTCACCAGCAGCTCAATCACAATATTTAGAATCATCAAATACAGGAAATTATTGGGATAAATTTGGAGCAATTAGTGGGAAATTATATCTATCTGATCATCTTAAACAACTGCATCATATTTATAGAGCAGGTGTTGATGATATGCTCCAAAATATGCTGCACAATATATAACTTATCCTCTGCATTAAAACTTGTAATCAGCTATCGTAATCTCTAGAGTACTTTGCTAAAATATAGATAGCAATAAACATCTGCATAAACGAATAACTGCAATCAAATTTATAGAATAGGAGGTGGTGATTTGTACTACCATGCTACACAAATTCCAAATCTACTTGAACTAACTCCTCACACATCAAATCACGAAAAACCGCTTGTATACTTGTCATCAAAGCGTGAGAATGTTTTGGTTTATTTAAGTAATGCTATTGAAAAATACTGTAAAGAAGTCGGATTCCAACATGTTGGAATTTACAAAAAATGGGCTAGTTACGGATTTGATAACGGAATTTTATATTTAGACGAATACTATCCTAACGCTATTATCGATACTTATAAAGGTGTTTCTGGATATATTTATTCTATTAAAACTTTTGATTTCTTAAAGCAACAAAAAGATATTCCTTTTGCTTTTACAACCACAAGTAAAGTGCGAGTTGACAATTGTGAATTTATTCC
>UQVN01000157.1 GCA_900544525.1 uncultured Eubacteriales bacterium | reverse complement strand
TGAGTAATAGGTAGATTTTTTATGATAAAGTGATAAAATGGTACTAGAAGTGAGAGCGATCTCTCCACTGTTAGATTGATTCAAAGGGGGAACTTACATGACATTACAAGAATTACTAAAGGAAGAAAGGTTTCAATATTTGAATATATTAAATGAAGGTGCGGATTTATCACGAGTTGTAATGACAGTAGAGTCGACGGAAGCTCCAGATGTAGCGGGATATATATCACCAAATACATTGCTTATTATGACAGGGTTAGCATTTCAAAAGGATCAGACTTTGTTATGCGATACATTAGAAGAATTGAATGAACGCTCATGTGCAGGGCTTGCCATAAAGTTTGGAAGATTTATAGATGAATTAGATGATTGTGTGTTAGAGACAGCGAATCGGTTGTCATTCCCACTGTTGCAAATTCCGTTTACAACAACGCTTGGAGAAGTCTATCATGAAGTTTTATCTTATATTTGGAATAATCAAAATGATTATCTTTTGAATGCCTTAAATGCACAAAGAAAGATATCCAATATGATCCTTCAAGGAAATTCTATGCAAAGTATTATGAATAATTTAGTTGCTATATTAAAAAAGCCAGTTATGATCGTCGATCTATTTGGAGAAATACAAGGGTATGGATATACCTATATGAAGAAAGAGAGGGAAAAAACAGCCGAGATTATAAAGCAATTACTTAAGACTGGAGAAATTGAATCCAGTAGCTCTTATCAAATATATGAGACGAAAGAACAAAAATATTGTATTTATCCAATAAAAGGAGTTGGAAGAAATACAAATTATATGATAATTCTAGACTTTGAGCCAGAAAAACATGAAGAATTATTGTTAGTCATTGAACAGGTTTTGATGGCGATGAGTATGTATTTTTATCGCAACTTATATTTGGAATATAATAAAATGCGATCACAAGAAGAGTTTTTAATGACATTGACAGAGCATTTAAATGATAAGATATGGACAGAGAGACAGGTTTTAGCTTTGGGAGAAAGTTATGGGATAAAACAAGCAGATTCTTATGAGATAGTGATGATTTCTATGGAGATGCCACAGAATAGAAAATTTAATCCAAATAATTTTTCGCCAAAAGAAGAGATATATATTTTGGTTTATATATGGATTAAAAGGATTATTGAAGAAGGGATGGATGAAAAAATTTTAATTTTTCCACAAGAATCTAAATGGAGATATATTTTATTAATACAGGGAAAACAAGAAAATCTCATTGAAGAATATATTCATATCCATGATTCTGTGGAAGAGAAATTTCGTTTGCCAATTACGATTGCTCAAGGAAACAATGTGTCACTTCTTCATATAAAGAATTCATATCAAGAAGCGGAACGGTGTATTGAAAATGGATGTAGAAGTAAGAAATTGCCATATCTTTTAACAAGTAAACCAAGAAATATGTTAGAACTTTTTAAGTTTGTACCAGAAAAAAATATGATGGAGACTTGTACTTTAACGTTGAAAGAGTTGACATTTCCAAAAGATCAAATGCAAGAGGAGTTGAGAAAGACTCTACAGACATATTTAGCATGTGGAAGTAGTATTACGAAAACAGCAGAAAGCTTATTTTTACATAGAAATACAATTAAGTATAGAATTAAAAAATGTGAAGAAATTTTGGGAATCGAATTATCTAATGTATCGGATTGTTTTCAGATTCAGCTGGCTTTAGTATTGACAGAAGGACAATGAAGAAGGAAGATAATAAGGAAGTTATCAATAAAAGCGTAAGCAAGAGTCTATAAGAAGGAGTACAAAACATGAGGATTTTAATTGTAGAAGACGATCAGACCATCGCAATGGGGATTTCTTATTCTCTCATGCAAGAAGGATTTGAGCCAGAGGAAGTCTATAATAAAAACGATGCTTTAAAGAAGATAGAAGAAACTTCTTATGATCTGTATTTATTGGATCTTACCTTACCAGATGGTACAGGATATGAAATCTGTAAGAAAATAAAGGAAAAAGGGGATGCTCCTGTCATTTTCTTAACGGCGTGTGACGATGAAGTGAACGTAGTTATGGGACTTGATATGGGAGCGGATGACTATATTACAAAGCCATTTCGGATTCGAGAGCTGATCTCTAGAATAAAATCCGTTATGCGTCGTTACGGTGGAAAGAGCAATCGTTCTATCATAGAGCTTGGTAAGGTAAAAGTAAATCTACAAGAGGCAAAAGTGTATCGCGATCAAGAAGAGATTATTTTAACCGCCTTAGAATATCGACTATTAGTCACATTGATTAATCATCGAGGACAAGCCCTTTCTAGAAATCAATTGTTAGAAGGTATTTGGGATATATCAGGAGATTATGTCAACGACAATACATTGACCGTATATATTAAAAGGCTGAGAGAAAAGTTAGAGGAAGATCCCACCAATCCAACGGTAATTGAAACTGTCCGTGGAATTGGGTACCGCCTATTCTAAAAGGTTGAGGAGAAAAGCGAAAAAAGATATGTGGAAAAATAAAGATATTCGAATTATGATTTTGTTACAAGGGCTTGTTCTTATTATGGCAAGCATTGGTTGCTTTTTCTTTTCTTTTATCAGTCACTATATTATGGCTGGTGCTGGTTTTTTGATCGCGCTCATTGGATACATGGTTTTGTTTTATCGAAATAAAAGAATTGCGGAGCTTTCCAACTATTTAAGCCGTATTACAAATGGGGAACATTTCATGGATATTCGTGATAACGAAGAGGGCGAATTAAGTTATTTAAAAAATGAAATTTATAAAGTCACAAGAAAGCTAGAAGAACAGGCGGAATTGTTAAAAAAAGATAAGCATTATTTAGCAGATTCCATGGCAGATATTTCCCACCAGTTGAAAACGCCACTGACTTCTATGATGGTACTAAGTGATCTGTTACAACAAGAATTACCATATGAAAAAAGAAAACAATTTATTGATCGGATTCAATCCCAGCTTGCTCGCATGGAGTGGCTTGTCACCTCTTTGTTGAAGTTGTCAAAGATGGATGCAGGAACCATTGTAATGAAGGAGGAAGTAGTCATTGTCAAAGATCTAGTATCCCATGCGTTAGAAACTTTATGGATTCCAGCGGAATTAAAGGGAGTTACCATTCAAGTAGAGGTAGAAGAAGGATGTAGCTATATTGGAGACTTTGAGTGGAGCAAAGAGGCGTTGACAAATGTTTTAAAAAATTGTTTAGAGCATACAAAATCTGGTGGAAATTTAAGAATCCATGGAGTGAAAAATCCTCTCTATACAGAAGTGGAAATAAAAGATACAGGAGAAGGCATTGATAAAGAAGATCTTCCTTACATTTTTAAACGATTTTATCGAGGAAAAAATGCCTCTTCCGATAGTGTTGGAATTGGGCTTGCTATGGCAAAAAATATCATTATGAAACAGCAAGGGCAAATCCAAGTAGAAAGCGAAGTAGGAAAAGGAACGATATTTCATATAAAATTTTATAAAAAATGAATTGGAGATAAGCATTTCTAAATTTTTTGAAAAGATGAGAAACGGATAAGGCGTATTTTTCATTGTTTCAAGAAGAGGTTAGAAGTGCTTTTTTTGTGGAATAAAATCTTTCAAAATTGTGCAAAGTGGATTTCCATATTTCTAGAATGACCGTTTGACACATAAATCGTATTAGTTAAAAAAATATCAAAGTGCTGTAAAATCTATTTTTTATTAACAGTATTTTAACAAAAATGTTCGATTTTTTATGGTAGAATATTTTATTTTTGATAAAACGAACAAAATAAGCTGTTTTATTGACTTTGTTTTTGTGAAACTATATAATGGCACCTATCGACAACAAGTGTCTGTGAATGATTGATAAAGAAAAAGGAGGTTCAATGTTATGTTAAATACTGTAATTATTGCAGATGACCTAACAGGAGCAAATGATACTGGTGCGATTCTTGCACAAGATGGGTTTCGAGTTGGAACGGTTTTAAAGTTAGATCAAATGAAGGATTTTAATCAGTATGATGTACTGTGCGTTAGTACAAACAGCAGAGGAATGAGCAAGGAAGATGCGTACCGTGTTGTAAATGAAACAGCCGCTTATTTTCCAAAGGATGATAGAATTCTTTACAGTAAACGAATTGACTCTACATTAAGAGGAAATGTAGGAGCTGAAATTGATAGTATTTTAGATTATCTTGGAGAAGAGTATCATGCCGTTGTTGTGGCTTCTTTCCCAGCGTCAGGGCGTACAAGCATTGGAGATATTTTACTTGTCAATGGAGTCCCACTTCAAAAAACAGAAGTTGCAAAAGATCCAACTTCTCCAGTGGATACTTCAAGAGTGACAGAGATTATTAAAAAGCAGACAAAGCATAGCGTTGGCTATATTGGTCTTGAAAAAGTAACAAAATCTTCTAGCTATTTATTAGAAGAGTTAACAAAGGAATTAGAAACTCATAGAGTAGTAGCCGTTGATGCACAAAGTAATCGAGATATTGAAGCGATCGCTGCGTGCTGTAGTGCTTGTGGTATCAAGGTTGTGGCAATTGATCCAGGTCCATTTACTGCGGCATTAGCAAATCAAATTTTTAAACGAAAAAAAACAGAAAATGAAAAGAAAATTTTATGTGGAATTGGCAGTGCAAGTGAACTTACGAGACAACAGTTAAAATACTTAAAAGAGACAGGAAATCCTTTTGTTGTAAAAATTGATACTTCTAAGTTTTTTGAAGAAGAATTGAGAAAAGAAGAAATAAAACGTGTACAAGAAGCTATTATTCGTGGAGCAGAGGATTATCGTGTGTTAGTCATTGCTACCACAACAGAAAAAGAAGATGTCTTAGATTTAAGCCAAGTAAAAGGGGCAGAAAATTTAAGCAAAAAAGAATGTGCAGCGATTATTACAGGAACAATGGCAGAAGTATTAGAATCTTTACTTCACATATTAAAGGAAAGAATCGGTGGAATCTATGCATCAGGAGGCGATGTAGCGGCAGCTTTTTGTGAAAAACTTGGAATCTCAGGTTTCCATGTAAAAGGAGAAGTCATTCCACTTGCGATTTATTCCCAAACGGTTGGTGGATATGCCGAAGGTCTTCCTATGATTACAAAGGGCGGTCTTGTAGGAAAAGAAGATACTTTAGTACAATGTCTTGATTATTTAGATACGGTCATTGAAGGTTAAAAGAAAAAAGGGGTAAAAAAGCATAGACAGAAGAGAAAAATAAGAAAGGTAAGGTATCGAGTATGTCAGAAGAAATGAGAATGGCACTTGGTCTTGTAATAGGATTAATTGCGTTAGTTTTATTAATTACGATGACAAGAATTCATGTGTTTATTGCGGTCATCATCTGTGCTATCTTTATCGGATTGTTTGGGGGAATGTCCCAAAATGATGTTTTAGATGCGATAACAGGTGGTTTTGGTAAATCATTAAGTAGTATTGGTATTATTATTGGTTTTGGGGTTATGTTAGGAAAGCTCCTAGAAATATCGGGAGCTACGAAAGTAATGGCAGATACTTTTATTCGTTTATTTGGGAAAAATCATGAAGAAGAAGCCCTAGCAATTTCAGGATTTGTCACTTCCTTATCTATCTTTTGTACATCAGGATTTATTATTTTATCTCCATTGATGAAAGCGTTATCCAAAAAGACGAAAAAGTCAGTGGTAACCCTTGGTATCGCACTTGCAGGTGGTTTGGTAGCCAGTCACTCCCTTGTACCACCAGCAGCTGGGCCGATTGGTGTTGCAGGAATTTTAAATGCTAATATCGGTGAATTTATGCTTTACGGAACGATTATTTCCATTCCGATTATTATTGTCAGCTTAATTTACGGAAAATATTTAGGAAAGAAAATCTATCAGGTTCCAGATGGCGATGGATGGACAAGAGAAAGAATGGAAGTGGAAGTAGAAGAAGAGCAAAAAGAGGAGAAATCATTATCTGCATTATTATGTTTTGCACCAATTTTACTTCCAATTGTATTGATTATTTTAAAAACAGCACTTTCTTCTTTTGGAATAGAAAATAGTGTTATATCCTTATTAGGACAGCCAATTGTAGCATTAGCCCTTGGATTATTAGTAGCCATTTATGGGCTCACAAAAAAATACACAAAACAAGAAACGTTAAATGCGATGGAAGAAGGATTAAAAGCCAGTGGTAAATTAATGTTATTAGTTGGTGGCGGTGGTGCTTTAGGTATGATTATTCAAACAAGCGGTCTTGGTGAATTTATCGCATCCAACATTGTAAAAACAAGTATCCCACCAATCTTATTACCATTTTTAATTGCCGTGTTACTTCGTGTTGCACAAGGATCAGGAGCGGTTTCTATGACAACCGCAGCCTCTGTTGTAGCACCAATGATTGCAACGCTACACTTAAATCCAGTATTTGCAGCGTTAGCAGCGTGTATCGGAGCGATTCCATTTTCACATTTTAATGATTCTTATTTCTGGGTCATTAATGAAACAATGGGAATTGATAATACAAAAGAACAAATGCAAGTATGGAGTATTACAACAACTCTTTGTGGTGGAGTTGCCTTGATTACCCTTATGATTTTAAATTATTTCTTAGGATAAGAAGAGAAAACGGTAATAGGTATTCATAGAAAAAATAGAATAAAAAACGGAATTCAGATAGAAGGCATAAAACAAAAAAGAAAGAGAGCAAAAAGGAGGAGTTCATTATGAAACCATTAGTAGCCATCCCTTTAGGAGATCCAGCAGGAATTGGACCTGAAATTGTAGCAAAGTCTTTAGCAAGAAAAGAGACCTTTGATGTAGCAAGATGTGTTGTAGTTGGTGACAAAAATGTAATGGAACAGGCGGTAGAAATCGTAAAAGTTCCAATGAAAATTCATGTAATTGAAGAGCCAGAACAAGGAATTTATGAAGAAGATATCATTAATTTAATCGATATGAAAAACGTAGATATGAAGGAGTTAAAGCTCGGTGAAGTCAGCGGAATGTGCGGAAAGGCAGCTTATGAATTTATCGAAAAGAGCATTGAACTTGCCAATGCAAGAAAAGTCGATGCCGTTGCTACGACTCCAATTAATAAGGAAGCTCTTCGTGCTGGTGGCATTAACTTTATTGGACATACAGAAATTTTTGGAGCATTAACCAATACAGAAGATCCTCTTACGATGTTTGAAGTTCGAGGAATGAGAGTTTTCTTTTTAACACGCCATGTATCGTTAAGAAAGGCGTGTGATATGGTAACGGAAGAACGGATTATTGATTATGTAAAACGTTGTACAGAGGCATTAAAACGTCTTGGCGTTCACGAAGGTACAATGGCGATTGCAGGTTTAAATCCTCATAGTGGAGAACATGGTTTATTTGGTGATGAAGAGATGAAAGCCGTTTATCCAGCAGTAGAGAAATTGCAGGCAGAAGGGTATAACGTAGTTGGGCCAATTGGTGCTGATTCTGTATTCCATTTAGCGTTACAAGGAAAGTTCAACAGTGTATTATCCCTGTATCATGATCAAGGACATATCGCTACAAAGACATTAGATTTTGAAAGAACTATTGCGATTACAGGTGGAATGCCAATTCTTAGAACATCTGTGGATCATGGAACAGCGATGGATATTGCAGGAACAGGAATTGCAAGTGATGTGAGTATGGTAGAAGCCATTCGATTAGCTGCGAAATATTCTCCATCTTTTAAACAAGAGATATAAAAAGAGATAAAAGTGACTAAGGAATCATAAAAGTAAAAGAAAAGGAAAAAGCAATGGACAGAAAAAGACTGTCTATTGCTTTTTTTATATGATAGGAAAATTCATTTTCTATACCATAAAAAGCACACGTTGTTCCATAGAAGGCAAAAGTTAAGCAGAAATACTTGTAT
>UQVN01000156.1 GCA_900544525.1 uncultured Eubacteriales bacterium | reverse complement strand
AGTACAAACTAGAAGAGCCTCTAGCGGCAACTAAAAACTCTTAAATTATCTAAATATAAAAAAGAAGAACCCTTGGCGGCAACCAAGAGTTCCTCTTCCACTTCCTTGCGGAAATGATGAAATATTCATTTTGTACAAATAATATTCTATCGTATTTCCATCAGATCCGCAAGGGTCTATTTTTTATACTTATTTTTAAGGAGGAAATAATGGAAATACCAAAAGTTGCTGCTCTTTATATTAGAGTTTCTACAAGAGAGCAGGCATTAGAGGGCTATTCTATTGGCTCTCAAACAGAAAAATTAAAATCTTACTGCAGAGCCAGAGGATGGCGAATAGCAGATGTTTATACTGACCCTGGTTTCTCTGGAGGAAAACTAGAGAGACCAGAGATACAGCGTCTTATCAAGGACGCTGATAACAAAAAGTTCGATCTTGTCCTAGTAAAAAAATTAGACCGACTTTCTCGTTCTCAAAAGGATACGCTTTACCTTGTTGAAGATGTTTTCCTAAAGAATAATATAGATTTTGTTAGTCTTGAGGAAAATTTTGATACCACATCTGCTTTTGGAAGAGCGATGATAGGTATCCTAAGTGTATTCGCACAACTTGAAAGAGATATGATAAGAGAAAGGACAAGCGATGGTCGAGTAGAACGAGCAAAACAAGGTTATTTCCACGGTGGAGGATATGCGCCAATTGGATATGACTATATAGACGGAGAACTAATTATAAACGAATATGAGTCTATGCAAATTAGAGAAATTTATCGTTTATTTTTAGAAGAAAAAATGTCTATAACTAAAATTCGTTCTTATTTGGCTAAACACTATAATAATAAGGGGAGTTCATGGCACTCTTCTTCTACCGTTTATCATTGTTTAACCAAACCTATATACGCCGGAAAGATACATTATCTTGGAAAGTTATATCCAGGACGTCATCAAGCGATCATATCGCAAGAGATGTTTGATGAAGCTCAGGAAAAACTAGCTGATCCACAAAGATATATAGGAACACGAAAAGATCCCTTTAAACATACCACTTTTCTTGGCGGAATGCTATTTTGTAAAAAATGTGGTGCAAAATATTTTGTAAAAGGAAACTATTCTGGCCATGGAGATAAGAAAACTTATCGTCCTTACTATACCTGCTATTCCAGAGGTAAAACAAGAAAAGATAAAATTATAGATCCAAATTGCAAAAATAAATCTTGGCCAGTTGTTGTATTAGATAAAATCATCGAGGATGAATTAAAGAAACTTTATCTTGATGATTCTTACTTTGACAAAATAGTAGCAAGTAATTGTGACATTGATTCTATCCAATCAAAAAAAGAAACAATAAAAAAGCAATTAGTTGAAATTGATAAGAAAAAGGATAGAATCCTAGACTTATACGAACTTGGTACTATTGATATAGAAAAATTAAATGAAAGGACTCTTTCTCTTAACGAAGAAATTTCTTCCCTTAATAATGAACTTGATATATTAGAAGAAATAGACACCTCTGATAGAATTGATTTAGCAAGGGAAAAAATAAATAATTTAGAAAACATTATGGAAAATGGTTCTTTAGATGAAAGGAGGGACATAATGCGAACATTAATTGATAAAATAGGAATTGATGATGAAGATATTGATATCTATTGGTCATTTATATAACAATAAAAGACCAGCCTAAAAGGCTAGTCTTTTAGCATCACTTCTTGACAAGTTCCATTATTGTTTCGACGTGTGCCGTCATCGGAAACATATCCACGCAACATGCTTTTTTCACCTGATATCCTCTTTCCTGTAACACTTCCAAATCTTTTACAAGACTTGTTGGCTTACAACTAATGTACACCATAGAATCTACACCATAATCGATAATTTTCTGGATCGCTTTTGGATGGATTCCTTCTCTTGGCGGATCGAGAACGATAAAATCTGGTTTTTCTTCAATATCATCGATAACCTTTAACACATCTCCTGCAATAAATTCACAGTTTGTTAAATTATTTAACCCTGCATTGATTTTCGCCGCTTCTACCGCTTCTTCTACGATTTCAACACCGACAACTTTTTTTGCCACTGGAGCAAGCATTTGAGCGATGGTTCCTGTTCCACTATATAAGTCAAAAATCACTTTATCTTTTGTCTCTCCTACATAAGAACGAGCTTTTTCATAAAGCACTTCTGCCCCTAAAGAGTTTGTTTGGAAGAAGGAAAATGGACTAATTTTAAACTGTAATCCTAAAATATGCTCATAGAAATAATCTTGTCCATATAATAATTTTGTTTCATCACTTTTTACAACATCGCCAACACCATCATTTAATGTATGAAGAATTCCTGCAATTTTTCCTTCTAATGAAAGAGCTAATAAGGCTTCCACATAGCCATTGACATCTACTTCTTCTTGTGTTGTTGTTACAAGGTTAATTAATAAATCTCCTGTTGTAATCGAACGTCTTACGACTAAATGTCTAAGACTTCCTTCATGCGTCATTTTATGATAATAGTGATTTCCTTTTTCTGTAAAATAATCTAAGGTAGCCTTTAAAATTTTACGATAATCGCTAGCAACAATTTGACACTCCATAACATTTACAAGGTCAAACATACTATTTTTCTTATGCATTCCAAGTGCCAATGGACCATTTTTATATTCATCTCCAAAGGAAAATTCCATTTTATTACGGTACTCCCATTCTAATGGACTTCCAAGAATTCCTTCCCAAGTGTAGTCCTCTTTAATTACGCCATCTAATAGCTGTTTTACATGGTTTTCCTTTACTTTTAACTGATTACTATAGCTCATGGTTTGATACGAACATCCTCCACATTGTCCAAAATGAGGACATTTAGGAGTGGCATCTTCTAATGGAGATTTTTCCACGACTTCTAAGAGTCTTCCTTGAGCTTTTCCTTTCCGAAGTTTTGTAATAGCGAACTTCACTTTTTGCCCTTCAATCACACCTTTAATGGCAAATCTTCTATCTTCCACTTCCGTCGTTCCTTTGTTTGGAAACTCCGTTTTTGTAATAATTCCTTCTAAAATTTCACCTTTTTTCAAGTTTTTTCTCCTTATCACTTCTTTTTCTAATTCTGCTTTTGTCACGTTCCACGAATTTCTCATTGTTTTTCACAACAATTGATATCAATAAGAAATCGCCTGTTCCCTTTCCTTTTTATCCTACCAAAAGAAACCTTTATGATTTCCTTCTTTATAAACGCCATGAGAATAATGAGCTTCTCCATTGCTATCGATCTCCATAATTAAAAATGTCTGTTTTCGATCGGACTGTCTTGGATAAGAAATGCTCCCTGGATTTAAAATCGTTAAATCATCTTCTATTTGTAAATATGGTTTATGGGTATGTCCAAACATCGCCACTTGAATATCATTCTTTCGACAAAATTCTTCCAGATTACCAACACCAAAATTGACATAAAACTGGTGTCCATGGACGATGAAAATTCGATATCCTTCCACTTCAATCAGTTCTTGTGAAGGTAAATCCGAGCGAAAATCATTGTTTCCCGCCACCATAATGACCGGTTTATCGGTTAATGCGCGGATATAATCTTCTCCGCCTTCTACATCGCCACAATGAATCAGCATATCAAAATCTTTCACTTGTTCCATAACACCTTTTACATCATCATCTCTTCCATGAGAATCGCTGACTACTAATAACTTCATGGCCCACGCTCCTTATCTAAGTTTCTCTGCCATTAAACGAAGTGCTTTTCCTCTATGACTAATTTCATTTTTTTCTTCATCGGTTAATTCGGCAGTAGAACAACCTTTTTCTGGTAAAAAGAAAATAGGATCATATCCAAATCCATTTTCTCCTCGTTCTTCTGTTCCAATAACACCTTCAATGGTTCCTTTTGTTGTAACTGTTGTGCCATCTGCAAAAACACCTGCAATCACACAGACAAAGCGAGCCGTTCTCTCTTCATCTTTTGCATCTTTTAATTTATCAATAATCGCTTGATTTTTAATATGATAGGAAGTATCTTCTCCCATAAATCGAGCGGAATATACTCCTGGTGCTTTATCTAAATAGTCCACTTCTAGTCCAGAATCATCGGCTAATACAACATCCACATCGTTACAACATTCAAAAACTGCTTTTGCTTTAATTAACGCATTTTCTTCAAACGTTGTTCCATTTTCTTCAATATCGATATGAATACCAGCTTCTTTCATAGATAAAATTTCATACCCACAATCCTTTAAAATCATGCGGATTTCTTTCATTTTCCCTGCATTTCCTGTTGCAAACACTAATTTTTTCATGTATTTCCCTTTCTCTTTCGTCTTTTATTTTTGATCCGTTGTAAATGCTTTTAAGCATACATTTGCCTTTTGTTTTGTCTCTGCCCTCGTCCAGTCAATTCCATATAGACTGAAATACCCCTCTCCATCGGATAATTGAAAAGTAGAAGTTCTAATATCTCTTTCGTATTCAATGGCAATTGGCTGTGTTGCATTTGGTGTATGAATTTTTACCATAACTGCATATCGCTGACCTTCTTCTAATGGCAAACTGTCTTGAAAGCGTACCGTATAATATCCTGCTTGTTCAAAAGAGCCTTTCGCCATAAAGATTCGCTCTTGTAAAGAATCTTCGGTATAAAATTTTGGCACAGCATACACTTCATATGTGGTATTTGGCATCGTAGCATAAAAAGAGACTGCTTCTAAATTTTCTTTTCCTTTTGCCGTATAAACATTAGCAAACCATGCATCTTCTTTTCCATATCCTAACTGTCCAACCCAACCTAATTCATCGGTTTGATAAATATGATCGAAGTTATCCACATCCCCTGCCTTTGTATAAACGGCATTGGTGGTCCCAATGATAGAATCATAATAGGAGACATAAAAATATCCATCATCTCCAAACTCTGTTCCCCAACTATTTTTACATAAAAAAGCGCCATCTCCTTCTGGAGTTTTTGAAAAATTCTCTTTTGGATAGTTATCGTCCCAACCAACAATGATCACATCGTGGTTCGGTTTTAAATTGCCCTCAAAATAATAAGAAGCTGTTTCTTCGTTGTAATATTGAGACCAACTGCTAGCACTTTTCATAGAAGTAAAAATATTGGTTTCTACTCCACCATAAAGAAAAACAGCTCTTTTAATCGCATCATAATCTTTTGATGGCAATAAAATCGCTTCTTCTAAATGCTTTACGGGAGCTAAATATTTTGGCGAATAACCATCTCCATAAGGATCATCTGCTTCTAGCACAGGCCCCTTCCAAGAAGCTAAATAGGCAATGGACATATTATATTCTCCACCTTCTTCTTGTGTTAAATAAAATCCACTGTGTAAACTCATATGATCGGTGGCAAACTGGAGATTTTCTTGTGGCAACAGACTGCTTTCTAACGCACCAAGTGCTCCAAATGCCCAACAAGTTCCATAACGTCCTTGATCTCTTACAGGGGATACTCGTCCAACTTTTCTTGAATCATAACTACTTGGAAGTGCTTGTTCTTTTTGTCCTGCTAATGTGACATAGTTCGTTGCGCGATTCCAAGAAATTTTATACTGTAAATCTTTTGCTATTTTTTCTAAAGAAACATATGGAATTTCTTCTTTCCATTTCACTTTTTCTTTTTCATAAGCAATGACTCGATTGCCTCTTTCAATGACAAGTTTACCATCAGGATAAAAACTTGTACTGGCATGAAGTAAGGATTCTAAAGCCTTAACAGGATAATAAAGAATTCCTTCTTTTGATACCCATGGCTCTCCTTCTTCTTCTTCTCCACCCAATAACCATTCTTCTTCTGTTCTGTCTTTTATTTTTACTTGAATCGGCACTTCATTGGCATAACGTGAGAAAGAAGCAAGAAACTCTTCTTTGATTCCTGCCTCTTCTTTTTGCTGTCGTAGTTCTCTTTTCCCTTCATTTTGTGGGAAAAACCATAATATCATGATACAAAATATTCCAACTACATAGACGCTCCATTGTCTCAACGATTTTCATTCTCCTTGTTTCTGCGAGGTGGCTTTGGTCCTAACCACTGATAATAATAAGTCTTTAACATTCCGTTATAAATCTTTCGATTCTTATCCGCTTGTTTTCCAATATAGCGTTCGGCATCCGTATACGAAGTCAAAATAAACTTAGACCAAGTATCCAGTCTTGCAAATCCCTCTCCAATTTGTTCATAGAGATCTGGTAACATTTCCTTTTCTTCTAATCGCTCTCCATATGGAGGGTTTGTAATAATAAATCCATATTTTTTAGGATTGTTTAATTCGCTCACTGGTCGCTCTTGGAAATGAATTAAATGATCCACACCTGCTTCTTTTGCATTTTCTCTTGCACATTTTACCATTCTGCCATCGATATCATATCCTTGAATGTTGGTTTCCACATCATAATTCACAAGATCATTTGCCTCATCCATCCCACGATACCACGCTTTTTTTGGTATGATGTTTGTCCAATCTTCCGCTTGGAAAGAACGGTTCATTCCTGGTGCCATATTTGCCGCCATCATAGCTGCTTCAATGGGAAATGTCCCACTTCCACAAAATGGATCGACTAAAATACGATCGCCTTTCCATGGTGTTAACATAATAAGAGCGGCCGCCAATGTCTCTGTTAATGGCGCTTTACTCGTTAACTTACGGTATCCTCTTCGATGGAGAGATTCTCCTGATGTATCAAGCCCAATAGTCACTTCATCTTTTAAAATAACAATACGAATAGGATAAGAAGCTCCTGTTTCTGGAAACCATTCCATACGATATTTTTGTTTCATGCGTTCTACCATAGCTTTTTTTACAATGGACTGCACATCTGGCGTACTATAAAGTTTACTTTTAATACTTGTCGCCTTTGTTACCCAAAACTTTGCATCCGCTTGTAAATATTGTTCCCATGGAAGTGCTTTTGTCTTTTCAAACAACTCTTCAAATGTTGTTGCTTTGAATCTTCCAACTTGAAGCAACACACGTTCTGTTGTTCTTAAAAAGATATTGGCTCTCGCCACCGCATCGGCATCCCCGTAAAAACTCACTTTACCATCTTCTACCTTTGCTATTTCATATCCTAAGTCCTGTATTTCACGTTTCAACATCGCCTCTAGTCCAAAATGACATGGCGCAATTAATGTAAATTGATTCATATAATCTCCTAATCTTCCTTATAAGGTTATCTTTCTTATCTTTCTATTGTACGTTTTCTTTAGAATCCTGTCAATTTGCTTTTGCATTTATCGCCTGTAAAACGATGAAAAGTGCACATTGCGTACGCTTTAACTCAATTGCTTCTAGCAATGCACACTTTGCCTTACCTAGCATATTTTTTATTATTTTACTAAAACCCCTGTATATTGTTGAATTCCACCAACGGTATTCACTACCCTATATCCTCTTTCAAAAAGCCATCGAGATGCTCTCATACTCCGACTTCCCATCTCGCAATAAACAATCACTGGTTGATTTTTCCCATAAGGAAATCTTCTTTCTAACTCTTCAAATGGAAGAGAAATGGCTCCTTTTATATGCCCCTTCTCATATTCTTCTCTTGAACGCAAATCAATTAAAATTGCCCCTATTTCTCTTACCGTTTCCTCTACTTGATTAATGGATATTTGCTCAAACATAAAGCTCTCCTTTCTATTCTTATGTCCCTCACTTTTATTATATTCTTAATTTTCAAAAAAGAAACAAAGTCTTACTTGTACTAGGTTGATTAAACAGTGTTTTTTCATTATAATAAGTAAAATAATATCCAAAGAACCGAGTCTTCTTGTTTTCTGTATCAATTTCCCAAGAATAATGTTCTTAAATTAGCAAAACTTATACATAATAGAAATAAAGGAGTGTCATTAT
>UQVN01000155.1 GCA_900544525.1 uncultured Eubacteriales bacterium | reverse complement strand
TATGAAAGTTTGAAAATTAGAAATAAAAATATAGAAGAAGGGAGAGCTACTCAAAGGAATATTCAAAAACAGGTCGTTAAAGTACAAAAACTTCATCAAAGATTAGCGAATATAAGAACGGATTATATCAATAAAACAATATTCTTAATGATAAAGCAAAAACCAAGCTATATAACAATGGAAGATTTGATTGATAGAGATTTCAATGCGAGTATTAATCTTAAAAATGCTAAAAAATATAAGATAGCCTAAAAACAAAGGCACTTATATAGGTACGTGTACGGAGGGCTAACTTCGGAATTTAAGCCTTTGGAGAACCCTATCAAATCGTAGTAGCTTAGGCAAGGCGAGGTTCGATGAAGAAGGAAAAATCTCGATATGGATATATTTGACAATATTTTGAGTAGCAGAGTATTGATGATTGAGTTAAGTGAAACAAGAAAAAAAATTGATGCCGTGGATCGCCAAATAGTTGCATTGTTTGAAGAGAGAATGCGACTTGGAAATGATGTGGCAGAATACAAACGTGCGGTTGGAAAACCAATTCTTGATAAAGAGCGAGAAGCGGAAAAGATTCGTACCATGCAAGAACTAGCCACAACGGATTTTAATAAAAAAGCGGTAGCAGAATTATTTCATCAGTTGATGTCATTAAGTCGTAAATATCAATATACATTGATTGGTGAAGAAAAAAGTGATATTGAGAAACAGTTTGAAATGGTGGAACAGCTTCCAATGGAAGAAAAAATGAACATTGTATATCAAGGAGTTCCAGGAGCGTATAGTGAACAATGTGTTTGTCAATACTTTGGAGAAAACGTTACAAGATTTCATGTAGAGCAGTTTAAAGATGTCATGGAAGTATTAGAAAGAGGAGAGGCGACTTATGGAGTTCTCCCAATTGAAAATTCCTCTGCTGGAACTGTGAGCGGGATTTATGATTTGTTGACCCAATATGAAGATCTTTGTATTGTTGGCGAGGAAATCGTAAAAGTTGAGCACGCTTTATTGGGAAGTGATGATGCAACTTGCGATACGATTCAAGATGTATATTCCCACCCACAAGGAATTATGCAAAGTCAGGCGTATTTAGAAAAACACGGATTTCAAGCACATGAAGTTTCGAATACGGCAAAGGCTGCTAAGATGATTGCTAGTTTCCATGATAAAACAAAAGGGGCAATTGCAAGCGAAAGAGCAGGACAGCTCTATGGACTCAAAATAATTGAGAAGTCCATTAATACCGAGAAGGGAAATAGCACACGTTTTATTATTTTAAGAAAAGGAAGAATGTATCGAAAAGATGCAAAGAAAATTACAATCAGTTTTTCTTTGCCACATGAAACAGGCTCTCTTTATGAAATTTTATCAAATGTAATACATAATGATCTCAACATGACAAGAATTGAATCAAGACCTTTGGAAAATCATCCATGGAAGTATCGTTTCTTTGTTGATTTTATTGGAAATTTAACGGAACCAGCAGTAAAAAATGCTTGTACTGCAATCTGTAAAGAAGCCATTGATTTTAAGGTGCTTGGTAATTATTAAAAAAGGGAAGTGATAGTATGTCATACATTATGTTTGGTGCGATTGACGTAGGTTCTACCGATGTTTCTCTTACTATTTATGAAATATCGGAAAAACTAGGCATAAAAAAAGTGGATCATATTAGTCATATTATTGAATTAGGGGTGGATAGCTATCAGCTAGGTACGATTCGCTATGAGTTAGTGGAGGAACTTTGTGAGGTTCTTCAAGAATTTAAAGCAAAATTGCAAGAATATAAAGTAAAAGATTACCGCGCTTATGCTACAAGTGCGGTAAGAGAAGCGGATAATGGAGAGATGATTCTCGATCAGATTCAAACAAAAACAGGACTTGTTGTACAGACGCTTAGCAATTCAGAAATTCGCCTACTCACTTATAAAGCAATTATTAATCAAAAAGTGGATTTTAATAAAACACTTCAAAAAAATACGGCGATGATAGATATCGGTTCTGGAAGTGTACAAATTTCTTTATTTGATAAACAGCATATGCAGTTGACACAAAATCTTAGAATCGGTTCTTTAAGGCTTCGAGAAATGTTCAGCCATATAAGGGAAAAAAATGGTGTCGTTGGAAAGTTAATGGAAGAGTATGTGAGTAACGAAATTGATACATTTCGAACCATGTATATGAAAGATAAAGAATTTAAAAATATTATCGCGGTAGGAGATGAAATTGTTAATATTGTAAAATGCGCACCAGAACTTCATATTACCAATTATATTGATCGAGAGCAGATGGTTTACATTTGTAATAAATTAAAGAAGTATACAGCAGAAGAACTGTATCTTCATTATGGTGTAGCAAGGGAGATGGCAAGCCTTTTATTGTATTCTGCAAATCTTTATCGAATGTTTTTACAAAAAGCAAAGGCAGAATCTATTTGGATTCCTTATGTGACAACTTGTGATGGAATTGCCATTGGCTATGCAGAAAAACATTGTAATTATACATTGCCTCACGATTTTAAAGAAGACATTTTAGCAGAGGCAAGAAATATTGCAAAGCGGTATAAATCCGATCTGATTCATATAGAGAGTGTTGAATCATTTGCAATGAAAATTTTCGATGTCACAAAGAAAATTCATGGATTGAAGAAAAGAGAGCGCTTACTTTTACATTTAGCGACGATTTTGCATAGTTGTGGTAAATTTATTAATATGAATGATTCTTCTGAAAACTCGTATCATATTATTATGTCGACAGAAATTATTGGGCTATCACATATCGAGCGAGAAATGGTAGCAAACATCGTATATTATAATAAAGAAGAACTTCCAAGTTATAAGGAAATGCAAAAGTCTATATCTGTGGAAGAATATCGAGTGATTGCAAAACTATCTGCTATTTTAAGAATCGCAAATGCGTTAGATCGTGGACATCAGCAAAAGATTCAACAATATACAGTTACATTAAAAGAGAATGAACTTCTAATTATAGCGGATACGCCGATGGATATTACATTAGAAATTGGATTATTTAAAGAAAAATGTGATTATTTTGAAAAAGTGTATGGAATCCGTCCCGTATTACGTCAGAAAAGGAGGATCTAAGTATGGGGAATAAAACAATCTTTGGAAAATCAGAAAATTTTTGGAACCGTGAAATCAGCTGGTTAGAGTTTAATTACCGTGTATTAAGCGAAGCAAGAGATGTTACGATTCCGCTTTTTGAAAGGATGAAGTTTTTAAGCATTACAGCATCAAACTTAGATGAGTTCTTTATGATCCGTATTGCTTCTTTAAAAGACATGGTGCATGCAGGATATCGGAAGAAAGACATTGCAGGCATGACGGCCAGTGAACAATTAAAGGCGTTAATTCCTAGAACACATAAATTCACGAAAGTACAATATGAAACATATAAAGAACAGCTGTTGCCAGCATTGGCAGCGGAAGGGCTTCATCTTATTGCTGGTCATGAACAATTGACAAAGGGGCAAGAGCTGTATTTAGATGAGTTGTTTCAAAAGGAAATTTATCCAGTCTTGACTCCGATGGCGGTGGATTCCTCAAGACCATTTCCGCTCATTCGAAATAAAACATTAAATATCGGTGCATTAATTGTCAATCATGAGAAGGGAAGAGAGGCGGAATTTGCCACTGTGCAAGTTCCTGACGTTCTTCCAAGGGTAATCTCTGTCCCTTCTGAAGATGGAAAAAAGACCGCTATTTTATTAGAAGAAATTATTGAGCGAAATTTACAACAGCTTTTTGTAAACTGTGAGATTTTATGTGCTCATCCGTATCGAATTATTCGAAACGCGGATTTGAGTATTGATGAAGAAGAGGCGGCTGACTTATTAAAAGAGATTGAGAAAAAGTTAAAGAAACGGCAATGGGGAGAAGTGATCAAGCTAGAAGTTGAAGCAAATATAGACGAGAATTTGCTGAAAATTTTAAAGAAAGAGTTTGATGTATCCGAAGAAAGTATTTATGAAATTAATGGTCCATTGGATTTGAAATTTTTAATGAAAGTCTATGGGATTGAAGGGTTTGAACATCTAAAATTTCCAGTTCATCGACCACAGCCACTTACGACCTTAAATCAAGAAGAAGATTTATTTACACAGATTAAGAGAAAAGATATTCTAATTCATTTACCATATGATTCCTTTGATCCCGTTGTAGAGTTTGTGAAACAAGCCGCAAAAGACAAAGATGTTTTAGCCATTAAGCAGACATTATATCGTGTCAGTGGGAATTCACCCATTGTAGCTGCTCTTGCAAAAGCCGCTGAAAATGGAAAGCAAGTAACGGTTCTTGTAGAGTTAAAAGCGCGATTTGACGAGGAAAATAATATTAACTGGGCAAAGGCATTGGAGAAAGCAGGTTGTCATGTTATTTATGGATTAATTGGATTAAAAACACATAGTAAGATTACACTTGTTGTGAGAAGAGAAGAAGATGGAATTAAACGCTATGTGCATCTTGGAACGGGAAACTATAATGATATTACAGCAAAACTTTATACAGATATGGGAATTTTAACAGCCGATGATTCCATCGGAGAAGATGCAACAGCGGTATTTAATATGCTTTCTGGTTATTCAGAACCATCAAAATGGAATCAACTTTTGGTAGCGCCTATTTGGTTAAGAGATAGTTTTTTACGTCTCATTCAAAGGGAGATAGCCAATGCAAAAGCGGGAAGAAAAGCGCATATTATTGCAAAAATGAACTCTCTTTGTGATGCAAAAATTATTGAGGCACTTTATGAAGCTTCTTTTGCAGGGGTGAAGATTGAGCTGATCGTTCGAGGAATTTGCTGCCTAAAAACAGAACTCCCAGAAATCAGTGAAAATATTACTGTCCGCTCTATCGTTGGAACATTTTTAGAGCATAGCCGTATTTTCTATTTTTATAATGGTGGAGAAGAAGAAGTTTACATGGGAAGTGCGGACTGGATGCCTCGAAATCTTGATAAGCGTGTTGAGATCGTATTCCCAGTTTTAGATGAAGACTTAAAAAAACAAGTAATTGAAATCGTGCACATTCAATTAAAAGATAATAAAAAAGCTCATATTTTGAAACAAGATGGTTCTTATGAGAAAGTAAAACCATTAGAGGGAGAAAAACCGCTTAACTCCCAAGAGTATTTTGTAAAGCAGGCAAAGAGAAGACAAAAGGTACAAAAAGAAGAGCAAGTGCGCATCTTTAAACCCGCATTGCCTGTTGGGGAGTTAGCCCTTAATAAAATAGAGTAAAAAAATATAGCATAAAATAGAAGAAAATAAAAAAATATAAAAAGTTGTTGACAGAGTAAGTGAAAGGTGATATACTATCAAATGTTGTGAGAACAACAAGAAACTAGAACAAGAAAGAAGAGTATCCACTCTCACCTTAGCATGAGTCAGTGACTAAGCGTTCATAACTTTAATTCTCAGGATTGAGAAGTTTGTATGAATTTTGAAGTGGGTAGTCTGTCTATCCACTTTTTTTACGCTAAGGCAACGAGTACAGAGCGAGCCTAAAAGAAGGAATATACGCAAAGACAACTTGTTTGCATAAGGCGGATATTTTTAACTAAGTAATTAAAGTATATTATATTTGGAGGTGCTTTACCATAGCAGAATTAATGATCAACGAGCAAATTAGAGACAAAGAAGTACGTGTAATCGGAGCTGACGGAGAACAGCTTGGAATTATGTCATCAAAAGAGGCGCAGAAACTCGCAAGAGAAGCAGACCTTGATTTAGTGAAGATTGCACCAACGGCAAAACCACCAGTGTGCAAAATTATTGATTACGGTAAATATCGTTATGAACTTGCTCGCAAGGAAAAAGAAGCGAAAAAGAAACAAAAAGTCATGGACGTAAAAGAGATTCGTTTATCTCCAAATATTGATACCAATGATTTAAATACGAAAGTTAAAAACGCTAGAAAGTTCTTAGAAAAGGGCGATAAAGTAAAAGTTACACTTCGTTTCCGTGGTCGTGAATTAGCTCATGTAAATGCAAGCAAAATAATTCTTGACAATTTCGCAGAACAGCTTGCAGATATTGCTGTGATTGATAAACCAGCGAAATTTGAGGGAAGAAGTATGATAATGTTTTTAACAGAAAAACGTTAAATTTTGAATATACAGTTTGATTTCAAGGAGGAATATTATAATGCCAAAGGTAAAAACAAGCAGAGCAGCTGCAAAACGTTTCAAAAAAACAGGTTCAGGAAAATTAAAAAGAATGAAAGCATACAAAAGCCATATCTTAACTAAGAAATCTACAAAGAGAAAAAGAAATCTTAGAAAAGCAGCAATGGTTGATTCTACAAACGTTAAAAACATGAAGAAGATTTTACCATACTTATAAGATATAGGAGGAAGTTTGAACAATGGCAAGAATTAAAGGCGGTTTAGGCGCTAAAAAAAGACACAATAGAGTATTAAAATTAGCAAAAGGTTATAGAGGAGCTAGATCTAAACAATACAGAGTTGCAAAACAATCTGTTATGAGAGCTTTAGCTACATCTTACGCTGGACGTAAACAGAGAAAACGTCAGTTCCGTCAATTATGGATCGCTCGTATCAACGCAGCAGCTAGAATGAACGGATTATCTTACAGCAGATTAATGCACGGCTTAAAATTAGCTGGTGTTGAAATCAACAGAAAAATGCTTTCTGAAATGGCTATCAACGATGCAGAAGGTTTTGCAAAATTAGCAGAAGTTGCTAAAAGCAAATTAGCTTAATTTGCGTGAAATTTTATATTGAACGTATCTAGTCTAGCTTTCGTATCTTAAAGTGTTTCTTTTTAAGATACGGAGGCTAGGCTTTTTTCTATATTTTTATGAAATGAAACGATAGTAAAAAAATGAAAAGATGATAAGAAAATAATAAGAAAGGGGAGTTCAGCCATGCCAATAGAAGAACAGCTCAGCCTCCTATTGTGGTGCATTATGGGAGTATGTATTTTTTCTTTTTTAAATGTCGTGATCTATCGTGTGCCAAGAAAATTGGATTTTGTATCAGGAAGAAGCCAGTGTCCTTCTTGTGGACATATGCTAGGAGCCAAAGATTTAGTACCAGTGTTTAGTTGGATTTTCTTAGGAGGAAAATGTCGATACTGTAGGACTAAAATTAGCCCACGCTATTCTATCATTGAAATTTGGGGAGGCATCTGTGGGGCCATTTGTTGGCATTTTTGGGGAAACAGTATAGAGGCGATTCTATACTTTTGTGTTTTTTCACTGTTAACGGTAATCAGTTGTGTGGATTGGGATACCATGTTAATTTTAAATGGTTTTATTATTGTATTTCTGATACTAGCCCTTGTGTCCTGTTTCTTTATAAGAGAAATTAGTTTCTTAGAACGAATCATAGGGTTTTTCAGTATTAGTGTACCAATGCTTCTTTTGACAGTAGCAATTTCAGGAGCATTTGGAGGCGGTGATATTAAGTTGATGGCGGCTGCAGGGCTTTTCCTCGGTTGGAAACTTTGTGTATTATCCTTTTTTATTGGAGTGATTTTCGGAGGAGGATATGGGGTTTATTTGCTGCTTGTTAAGAAGAAGGGAAGAAAAGATCATTTTCCCTTTGGCCCATTTTTATGTCTTGGGATTATGATAGCAGTTTGTTTTGGGAATGATTTTTTAGCATGGTATTTTCAAGGTTTATTTTAAAAGAAAGAAAAGAACCCTCCCGATTTTATTGGGGAGTCGTTTCCATAGCAGGAATTTACATAAATAGGATAAAAAACATGATTTTATCGTTGTTCTAAGTGTTTTATTTTGGAATCCATTTGAGAATATAAGAAACTTATAGACGATAGTTTGTAAGTTTCTTATGTTTTTATTTCATAGGATTTATGCATTCATAGGTCGAAATAAAAAAGTTTTTGAAAAAAGTTTAAAAAAAGTATTGACTTATGTATTATA
>UQVN01000154.1 GCA_900544525.1 uncultured Eubacteriales bacterium | reverse complement strand
TAGCTATGAAATATAATAACTCTTGAAATTTCCTAATAATAGTAATATAATAGACGTATGAACAGATTTCTGTTCATACGTCTGTAAAAGGAGGAAGATTATGAGTTATAGAATACAATTTACCATAAGTGATGTAGAGAAAACACAACTTATGGCAGAAGCTAAAGCTGAAGGTTATCCAAATATTTCCCAACTTTGTAAAACGAGAGCATTGCAAGGGAAAAGCACATATGCTGATTTATATAGGAAAATGGTCAAAAAGATTGATTCATTACCTGAAGGTACGACATTTCTACTTAGAGATTTAATTGATACACCTCCTGCCTTACTTGGAAGATGGCTGTATGATAATGTAGCAAATGGGACAATACAGAATGTGAAGCATTTGGGTAACAATGGTTCCGATGCAGAAAAATATGAAAAAATATAACAGCCTATTTGTAAGAAAAGCACCTCTTAAAAGAGATGCTTTTCTTATGTCTTTTTTTATAAAATGAGCCCTTGCTCCAAATAATTATATCATACTAATTTTTCTATTTGTGATTCTGTATGATTTAAATCAGCTTTATACCATTTATCAGCTCCAATTCTATATTGGGTTAATCTATCTGCATAACCAAACCTCAATATTGAGCCATATGAATGATCAATATATTTATGAACTATTAATGAGAAAAGATTCCCACAACTCACAGTTACGAAATGTATATCAGAGTCTGCTGGCAATTTATAAAAAACATCTTGTATAGCATACTCTTTGTCTTTTCCAGTGTTTTCATAATTATAATGATGCCTTTTTAAATCGCTGTTTGTGATAATTTGCTTATAATCGCTTGCTGTATAATTTTGTCCATCAGCACTTTGTAATTGGAACATTCTTAATGGTACAGAATCTCCCCAGTTATTAAACAGAAAAACTGGATAGTTCCAATGTTTGCCTTGTTTCCCAAAAGAATAAGCAAAATATTCAGCACCAGATACAGGAATATCGTCTGTAAGGTGATAAAAACCTGTATTTTTAATTTTAGTTCTATCATTTACAGTATCACGTAAGAAATATCCATCCACAATATTATTATTTGAAGGAGGTGGTCGAAAAAAAGAATTTAATATTATCACTGTAAATTTGGAGAGCATATGCTCTCTTTTTTAGTATCTAAAAACAAGAAAGGAATAAAGAAATGGAAAAATTAAGATTTGTAAACAAAGAAGAATTAACAATAGAAGGAGGAATGACAGTAAATAGTTTCACTGTTTTGCAGGCAGGAGCTGACTTGAATGCATTGGAAACTTTATTGACAGAAGAAAATATGGCTAGAATTGAAGTGATAAACGAAGGAGGAATGACATGTGCAGTATTGGAAAATCGTAAACTTGCGGATGAAACGGCAAGATATAATGTTGCCAAAATTAAAGGTACAGAAAACTATCGCATCCTTGTACAAATGGAACAAGTAGATATATTGTCAAAGAAACTAACAACACTAGAAACACAGATTAGTGATACACAGAGTGCCATGTTTGATATGGCGGAAACAGTATCCGCTTTATCAACAGAAACAGGCTCAACCAATGAGGAAATGGCATTAGAAATGGAGGAAAAATAAGATGGCAGACTTTTATATTAAATACAAAATTAAAGGCGATATTAACCGAATTGACGAAGTTCCAGAACTCTGGAGAGAAGAGGTTCGTAAGAAATTAGAAGAAATGAAACAGGAATAATTTACCATTGGAATAATCTTCCTTGCTTTGGTAGAGTAAAAAAGATTAAAAGAAAGGAAAAATACCATGAAGGAAGATTTAATTAATGGAGTTATTATTGGCATGATGCCTTACTTAAATGAAGCGCAGTTGGAGCAATTAAAGTTTCAACTGCGTATGAAGATGACAGGATACAAAGTAGAGAGGAAAAGCACTGAAATTACTGTATATGATGATACGGACCTTGGATTGCTTAAAAAGTTTTTGGAAGCAAAAGCTGCCGCCCGAAAGGCAGTAAAAACAATTAGAAATTACGGAGATCATATCAAAGGCATGATACTCGGTATTGGGAAGAAATTAGTGGATATAGATGAAGATGATATATCTATGTATTTGTACAGATACCAAGTGGAACATAATATAAAGAAAACCACAGCACGGAATATCAGGGCTAGTTTATCTAGTTTTTTCTCTTGGTTGCGAAAGACTGGAAGAATAGACAGGAATCCGATGGATCTTGTTGAGGTTATTCGACCAGATCAAACCATAAAAGAAGTTTTCACAGACGAGCAAGTTATCCAAATGCGAGAAGAGTGTGCAAATAAAAGAGATTTGGCACTCGTTGATTTCTTGAACTCTTCTATGATAAGAGTTGGAGAGCTTCAACAATTGAATAGGAGTGACATTGAATTTAATGAGAGAGAATGTATTGTTTTTGGAAAAGGTTCAAAAGAAAGAATTGCATATTTTGATGGGAATGCCAAGTTGCATTTGCAGGCATATTTAGAGGAAAGAAAGGATAATAATCCAGCTCTTTTTGTGGGATTAAAACCTGTACATGGAAAGTATGAACGTCTTACTATAAATGGAATACAAGATACTTTACGGAGATTGGGAAAACGTGTTGGATTTAGAGTACATCCGCATAAATTTCGAAGGAGTGGGGCAACAAGAAACTTAGAAAAAGGAATGGATCTATATGATTTAAAAGACATTCTGGGGCATACAAAAATAGAAACTACGCTTATCTATGCAAGAAAGCGGAGAAGAATTATAAAGATGAATTACGAGCGTTTTAATATGTAAAGACAATTTAATCACATAGAGTTTTTTCAGATCTGCCAATAGGGAGGTCTTTTTTGCGTACAAAAAACAAAGTTTTATAGTGTGGGAATGGCTTAGGAACTAGGAAATTGTGTTAGATTTTTAAAGCCGATCAAATAATAATATTAATGCTATCCCTAGATTGAATATAGAATCTAATACAACGATAACTGATGTAGCAAATTGGTTATTTGCACAGTTCCAAACAGGTATACGACCACTAAATATATTTCAGGCAAGTAATATTGTTGTATTTGATGAAACTGGAAACTTTAACATCATCTGTACAAAGTTTGTTGATGGAGATCAATTAACAGGAATTGCGGTAAATCACTGGACTGGAAATACATTTAGTTTTGCTATTGATTATGATAAAGTAACATGGCATTGGAAACGTCTTGTTACAAACAGCGATTTACAATCAGAAAGCCTTATAACTAAATCGGTTGATGAAACACCCTTAACTGCAAATATAGAATATCGTATTAAATCTGGAGTATGTTATGTAACAGTATACTGGATAGCTATTACTTCCACATCAGATGAAGTAATACTTGATAATAATATGCCCACACCAATGCTTCATTGCTATGCACCGATAATCGATCATATCACTGGTGATAACCTTGGTTTAATTATTATTGACACTGGACAATCAAGGTTATTTTGTCGTGCTAGAAAAACAGGTGTTGGATTTTCTACTTTTTCATATCCAATAGCTTAATAGCTATTTAGCAATAGGGTAACAAAAAGAACACCAACTAGCTATATTTAGCAGTTCTGTTTTTACATCATTAAAATGTATATTTGTAGATCCATCTTCGATTAGCCCCCAAATGATTGGTTTACTATCCCCACCAGCTAGATGTAATGTGAAATTAACTCTGCCTACTGGTCTTGGCAAATTGGTAAAAACTATACCACCTGTTGTAGAAGTCATTTTTATAGCTGATAATGATACAAAGCAATAATCATTTCTGATTATATAATAGGTGCCTTGAGGTTCTAAAACCATTACATTATCTTTAATACTAGTCAGTAGAGTTTTGTCTGTATTATTTCGAACATTTATATCGCTGTTTAAGATAAATTTAACCCAGCTTGTCCATACTCCATTGTCTTTGTATCTACATTTTATATTGCCATCATAGTTTATAGTTATCTGATTCCCTCTTAGGTTATCACCAGACTCATATCCTATAATCACAGTTGAGTTTGTGATTACATAATAATTCACATAACCATTTGAAATGCTTGGAAAATAATCATTTTTGATTGTATCTATATCATTAGTTGTTATAAATTTAAAACGGGATTTATTTAAGAAAATCCCATCAATATTATTATTTGGAGGAAGGTAAATGAAAAAAGAAGAAAAAATTGTATGTACAATAAATCGGATTAATTGCAAAAATTCTCTTTTTTAAGATTTTATAAAAAACTTTTGTTAAATTATTTCAAAACTACTTTTTTTGATATTATCCCCACATTAAAAAGAAAGTAGGTAATATATAATGAAATTTCTTGATTTTTTTGCAGGTATAGGTGGATTCCGTAAGGGTATGGAATCTGCAGGACATCAATGTATAGGATTCTGCGAATTTGATAAATTTGCTGTCGCAGGCTATTCTGCGATGCATTTAATTACAAGAAAGCAGAAGGAAAAATTAGGATTATTAACAAAAAATAAGAGACAAAAGGAGATTTTAAAAGATGAGTATAAAAATGGAGAATGGTATGCACAAGATATTAAAGAAGTCAGAGGAAAAGATGTTCCAGCAGCAGATTGTTGGTGCTTTGGAAGCCCATGTCAGGGATTTTCCGTGGCTGGAAAACAACTTGGACTTAGTGACGAAAGAAGTAATCTCTATTTCCAAATTATTAGAATCCTCAAAGAGCAAAGAGAAGAAGATAGACCCAAATTATTATTCATGGAAAACGTTAAGAATTTGTTGTCAATTAATAGAGGATGGGATTTTACCAGAGTTCTCAGTGAAATGGCAGCGTTGGGGTATGATATCGAATGGCAGTTGCTTAACTCAAAAGACTTTGGAGTCCCACAGAACAGAGAAAGGATCTTCATTATCGGACATCTTAGAGGAAGAAGTGGACGAAAAGTATTTCCTTTCGCCAGAACAACAAGCGAAAATAGTATTCAAATAGTTGGACATAGAGAAGGGTATAGAAGAAATACTCAGACTTATGATCCAAATGGAATAATTGAAACGTTGGATACTTGTCAAGGTGGTGGGAGACAACCACATATTCTGTTACCAGCATTTTGTGATTTATCAAAAGGAGAATTTAAAACAACAGAACATGCAAGATGTTTAAAAGCTAGATATGACGCAGGAGTTACAAATAGAGGTGCTGATAATTCAGGAGTAGCAATTCCAGTTCTTACACCAGATAGAGTAAAAAAGAGACAGAATGGAAGACGTTTTAAAGAAAATGGGGAACCGATGTTTACTTTAACTGCTCAAGATAAACATGGAGTTATGATTATTGATGATACACAAGGTTTTGATGGTGTTAGAACTTATGAAGATATAACTCCTACTCTAAGAAGTCAAAGAAATGGATTAAAAGTTTGTGTAAACGAAGAAGTTCAATTTAGAATTCGCAAACTAACTCCTTGCGAATGTTTCCGATTACAAGGATGGTCAGATGACTATTTTAAAAAGGCGCAGTTTGTTAATTCAGATTCTCAATTATACAAGCAAGCAGGGAATGGTGTAACAGTTAATGTTATAAAAGCTATTTCAGAAAAATTATAAATACATGTACAAGTAGGTAGAGCGTAAAAATACGTTCTTTTTTTGTTTAAAGGAGAAGAGTATGAATTTAATTAGAGATAAGCCCAAAATTATTTATTATATCTAACCATAGTTTCATCCCCCAAAAATGGAAATAAGGTAGGTATAAAATATGAATAGTTATATTAGTTGGATAGGTGGTAAGAAGTTATTAAGAAAAGTAATATTAAAGCAATTTCCAGAAGACTATAAACGATATGTAGAAGTCTTTGGTGGCGCGGGCTGGATTCTTTTTGCAGAAGAAAGAAAGGGAAAGGAAGAAATCTATAATGATGCAAATAATGAATTGGTTAATTTACATCGTTGTGTTAAATACCGTCCCGAAGCTTTGCAGAAGGAATTAGAGTTTTTAAGCATATCTAGAGAAATATTTTTAGATGCAAAAGAGCAAATAAATGTTAGGGGATTAACAGATATTCAAAGAGCAGCATGTTTTTTTATTCTTATTAAAGAGTCGTTTGGAAGTAAACTAACTACATTTGGAATGCGTTCTAGGGATGTGCAAAAAGCTGTTGAATACATTTCAGAAGTTTCCAAAAGACTTAATAAAGTTGTAATTGAAAATCTTGATTTTGAAAGATTGATTGAAACTTATGATAAAGAAAATACATTCTTCTACCTAGATCCTCCATATTTTGGAACTGAGAAATACTATACAGCAGAATTTAAAAAAGAAGATCATATACGACTTAGAGAATCTCTTGGAAAAATCAAAGGGAGATTTTTATTGTCATATAATGATTGTGAAGAAATAAAAGAGCTATATAAAGGATACAACATAATAGAAATTGAAAGACATAGTAATCTTACAACTAAGACAGAAAACAGTGCCAGATACAAGGAAGTGTTAATTAAAAATTATTAAAATATCGTTTTTCGATATTTAATATTGAAAAACAGAAAAAAATAATAAAATATGATATTATCCTCGTTGGGGATGATATCGATGGTTAGAAATAATTTATCAAAGTTACTAGGAGAGAGACGCATGACTCAATCTCAACTTTCTATGCTAACTGGCATTCGCCCAAACGCAATCTCTGATCTTTATAATGAGGTTGCTTTGTCTATAAAATTTGATCACATTGATAAGATTTGCGAAGTCTTACAATGTGATTTATCAGATTTGTTTGAATACACTCCTAATAAAAGACCAAGAACAGGAAAGTATTTGATAATAGAAGAGCATGGAAACCAAAAAAAGAAAAGGCAAGAGAAGTAATTCTCTTGTCTTTTCTTTATGCAGAAAGGAAGGAACTATTGATAAATAAAGAAATTATTGAAATATGTAAAGACATTATTGCTTTTTTAGCTGTCTTTGGGATTGTAATAGACCTTACTCCAGGGATAAAAATTTATCCTACAAGATGGCTTATTAAAAAGCTGGGAGAAACCATGAATCATGACATAAAAGAACAGTTATCTGAATTGAAGCAAGATTTTCAAGATCATAAAGTTGAAAGTCAGCGTTACGAAATTCTTGATTTTGCAAATAGCTGTATGAATGGTCGAAAACATACAAAAGAAGAGTTTGATCATATTATTTCAGTTCATGATAAGTATGATCAATATATAGACAAAAATGAATTAAAAAATGGGCAGGTAGATGTGGCATATAGATATATAGAAAATATATATGCTAGATGTTTAGAAAAAAACAATTTTTTAACAGGAAAGGAGAACCTAGATGAAAAAAATTGATTGGGTAAAGAAATTAACAAGTAGAAAATTATGGACTGCCGTAGGCAGTTTTGTGAGTATGATGATTGTTGCTTGTGGTGGTACGGACAACCAGGCGACGCAAGTAGCTGCATTAATTATGGCTGGTGCAACAGTGATTGCGTATATAGTAGGAGAAGGTCTTACGGATGTGGCTAATGTGAATAATACTAATACAGAACCTGCAGAAAAGAACATGGAAGAATAAGAGGATATGATCCAATTATCTCCCCGCACAGGGTTAAGTGTATAGTACATATAGTTTTGGCTCTCTGTTATTGCAGGGAGCTTTTTTATTTGAGGAAAGGAAGTTTGTTATGGCATATAAGAAAAAAACAATATTGGCCAATAGAGCAAATTATGGAAGCAAAAGAAGTACAAGCAATATTAAGTATATCGTGTTCCATTATACAGGAAACAAAGGCGATACAGCATATAATAATGGAAACTATTTTAAAAATAATGCTGTAAAAGCTTCTGCCAATTTTTTCGTAGATTCTACAACGGTTGTGGAGTCTGTTCCAATAGATTATGTTCCTTATTCTGTTGGCGGGTTCAGGGATTCCACTTGCTCTTGCCCAGACGTCTTGTAA
>UQVN01000153.1 GCA_900544525.1 uncultured Eubacteriales bacterium | reverse complement strand
TTAAAAAAAAAGAAAAGAAAAGCTTTTAAAGAATAATATAAAAATGTCCTAAAAACAATACATAATGTATGAGTATGTCCTAAAAACAATACAATTATTTTGTTAATTTATTATCAAGAGTGACGTAAAATGGTCATTTCAAAAGTTGGCACGATAATTGCTTTATAAATATTGTGTAAAGAGTTGTCTGGAATGTAAAATTTTTTAAACTTTCGTGGGGAAAGGTTATAAAAGAGAGCAAACAAATTCTTTACTAAGTAATTTTTCTGCAAACTATAAGTGGGAAATAAGATAAAAAATTAAAATCCATTGTTTGTAGAGTATGATGTAAAAGAAAATGGCAAGATTTTCATTTACGAGAAAGTAATGAGTCATGCAAGAGCATTTATGCTCTTATATGACAACTGTTCGCGAACATGAGAAATTTGTGAAACGTGTTTCTCATCGTTTACAGACGATGATAAGTGTCAACATAAGTTGATAAGGGCTAAAGAAGAAAGTGAGGAATTCTTCTTTTACCATTTGGTTGCAAAAAATTGAGATAAAGAAAAGGAGATTAGAAAAATGAGAGATGTAGTAATCGTATCAGCAGTTAGAACAGCGATTGGTTCTTTAGGTGGAGCTTTTAAAAATGTAAGTGCTGTAGAACTTGGTAAAATTGCCGCTGTCGAAGCAATTAAAAGAGCAGGGATTGATCCAGCCATTATCGATGAAGCAGTTATCGGGAATGTATTAAGTTCTGGTCTTGGACAAAATGTTGCAAGACAAGTAATTATCCAAGCAGGAGTACCAAAGGAAGTTCCAGCCTTTTCAATCAATAAAGTATGCGGTTCTGGTCTCCGTTCTGTAAGCCTTGCTGCACAGATGATTAAAGCAGGAGATGCAGATATTGTTCTTTGCGGTGGTACAGAAAGTATGAGCTGTGCTCCATATACAATCCCAAAAGCAAGATTTGGACTTCGTATGGGACATGGAGAATTAGTAGATACCATGATTAAAGATGGTCTTTGGGACGCTTACAATGATTATCATATGGGTATTACAGCAGAAAATGTTGCAGAGCAATATGGAATCACAAGAGAAATGCAAGATGAATTTGCTGCAAGAAGCCAAGAAAGAGCAGTAAAAGCGATTGAAGCTGGTCGTTTTAAAGATGAAATTGTACCAGTAGCAGTTCCTCAAAGAAAAGGAGATCCTATTATCGTAGATACGGATGAATATCCAAAGGCTGGAACAACAGTAGAAAAACTTGCAAAACTTCGTCCAGCATTCAAAAAAGACGGAACAGTAACAGCGGGTAATGCATCAGGAATCAATGATGGTGCTGCAATGTTAGTTGTTATGTCTAAAGAGATGGCTGATAAATTAGGAGCAAAACCAATGGCAACAATTCGTTCTTATGCATCTGGTGGGGTGGATCCATCTGTTATGGGACTTGGACCAATTGCTTCTTGTAAAAAAGCTCTTGAAAAAGCTGGTTTAACAGCAAATGATCTTGATTTAATTGAAGCAAATGAAGCGTTTGCAGCGCAGGCTATCGCAGTTTGCAATGAATTAGGATTTGATCCAGAAAAAACAAATGTAAATGGTGGAGCCATTGCACTTGGACACCCAATCGGCTGTTCTGGAGCTAGAATTTTAGTTACATTATTACATGAAATGGAAAAACGTGACAGTAAGATCGGTCTTGCTACTTTATGTATCGGTGGTGGAATGGGAACAACTGTTATCGTAGAAAGAAATTAATTTTTCTAATAAATCATAAAAATTTCTCGTTACATAAAGCAATGTTTGAATAAAAGACGAGATGAGTCATGTGTTCAAACATTGCTGAATATAAAAAATAAGGATTGTTTTTTATTATTCATGGACTAGGGACGTATGAAGTAGGAGGACAAATTATGTCTAATGTATTAGTGGAAGTAAATGAAAATATTGCAGTGATTACAATTAATAAACCAGAAGCATTAAATGCATTAAATGACCAAGTTCTTGCTGATTTAAGCAAGGCAATTGATGAAGTGGAAAATAATGAAGAAGCTTATGTAGCTATTATTACAGGTGCAGGAAAAGCATTTGTAGCTGGTGCAGATATTTCTCAGATGAAAGATTTTAATGCAGCGCAAGGAAAACAATTTGGTCGTTTTGGAAATGATGTTTTCTTAAAAGTGGAAAATATGACAAAACCTGTTATCGCTGCAGTCAATGGCTTCGCTTTAGGCGGTGGGTGTGAGCTAGCAAGTGCTTGTGATATTAGACTTGCTTCTGAAAATGCAATTTTTGGTCAACCAGAAGTTGGTCTTGGAATTACTCCAGGATTTGGAGGAACACAAAGACTTGCTCGTATTGTTGGAATGTCAAAAGCAAAAGAGTTAATTTTTACAGCAAATAATATTAAAGCAGATGAAGCATTAGCAATTGGACTTGTAAGCAAAGTAGTTCCAAAAGGTGAAGTTGTAGATGCGGCTATTGAAATGGCAAAAGCAATTGCAAAAAATGCACAAGTGGCAGTTCGTCAGTCAAAAGCAGCAATTAATGCAGGTATGCAGACAGACATTCATACAGGTACTATGATTGAAGCAGAAGCATTTGGTGCTTGCTTCGCTACAGAAGATCAAAAAATGGCTATGACAGCATTTGTTGAAAAAAGAAAACCTGAAAAATTTGCAAATAAATAGGATAGAATGAATGGAGGATATTTAAAATGAGTAAAGTATTAATCATTGGCGCTGGACAGATGGGTCTTGATATTGGACATGTAATGGCAAAAGCTGGTCATCAGGTTATTTTCCGCGATATGACAGAAGAAATTCTTGCAAATTCTATGGCAAAATTACAAAAAGGAATTGATAAATTAGTTGCGAAAGGAAAATATACAGAAGAAACAAAAGCAACTATTTTAGCAAATGTTTCTACATCTACTGATATTAATGCAGCAGCAGATTGTGATTTAATCGTAGAAGCGATCGTAGAAAAAATCGAAGTGAAAAAAGCTGTATTTGCTGAGTTAGACAAAATCTGTAAACCAGAAACAATCTTTGCAACAAATACTTCTTCAATCTCTATTACAGAAATTGCATCCGCAACAAGTAGACCGGATAAAGTAGTTGGTATGCACTTCTTCAATCCAGCAACTGTTATGAAATTAGTAGAAGTAATTAAAGGTCATGAAACATCAGATGAAACAAGAGATTTTGTATACAATATGGCTGTTGAAATTGGAAAAGATCCAATTGATGTAAAAGAAGGACCTGGATTCGTTGTAAACAAAATTTTAATTCCTATGATTAACGAAGGTATTGTTGTATTAGAGGAAGGTTTAGCTTCTGTTGAAGATATTGACAAAGCGATGAAACTTGGTGCAAACCACCCAATGGGACCTTTAGCTTTATCCGATTTAATTGGTAATGATACTGTATTACATATTATGAATACCTTATATTCTGAAACAGGCGATCCAAAATATAGACCAGCTCGTTTATTAAAAACAATGGTTCGTGCAGGTAAATTAGGAAGAAAAACTGGCATCGGATTCTACGATTATAGCAAATAAGATCACACAATTTTTATTATCACACACCTTTTATATTAGAAATATCGTTCATTAGGACAAGGAGGAAATAAACAAATGGATTTTAATTTATCTAAAGAGCATTTACTAGTACAGCAAATGTATAGAGAGTTCGCTGAAAATGAAGTAAAACCTCTTGCAGAAGAAGTTGACGAAAAAGAAATGTTTCCAGTGGAAACAGTAAAGAAATTAGCAAAATATGGAATGTTAGGAATTCCATTTCCAAAACAATATGGCGGACAGGGAGCAGATTATCTCTCTTACATTATGTGTGTAGAAGAACTTTCTAAAGTTTGTGGTACAACAGGTGTTATTGTTTCCGCTCATACTTCTTTATGCTGTGCACCAATTTTTGAGCATGGAACAGAAGAACAGAAACAAAAATATCTTCCAAAATTATGTTCCGGTGAATGGATTGGAGCATTTGGTTTAACAGAACCAGGTGCTGGTACAGATGCTTCAGGACAGCAGACAAAGGCTGTATTAGAAGGAGATCACTATGTATTAAATGGTAGTAAAATCTTCATTACAAATGCTGGTTATGCAAATGTGTTCATCATTTTTGCTATGACAGATAAATCAAAAGGAACAAGAGGAATCTCTGCATTTATCGTAGAAAGAGATTTCCCAGGATTCTCCGTTGGAAAACATGAAAGAAAAATGGGTATTAGAGGTTCTTCTACTTGCGAATTAATTATGGAGAACTGTATTGTACCAAAAGAAAATTTACTTGGTAAAGAAGGTAAAGGCTTCGCAATTGCTATGAAGACACTTGATGGAGGACGTATTGGTATTGCTTCTCAGGCACTTGGTCTTGCAGAAGGCGCAATTGATGAAACTGTAAAATATGTAAAAGAAAGAAAACAGTTCGGTCGTGCACTTGCAAAATTCCAAAATACGGCATTCGAACTTGCAGACATGAAAGCTTCCACAGATGCGGCTCAATTATTAGTATATAGAGCGGCTATGGGAAAACAAGAAGGAAAACCTTATACAACATTAGCAGCAGCAGCAAAATTATTTGCAGCTGATAATGCAAGTGATGTAACAAGAAGATGTCTACAGTTATTCGGTGGATATGGTTATACAAGAGAATATCCAATCGAAAGAATGATGAGAGATGCTAAGATTACAGAGATCTATGAAGGAACAACAGAAGTTCAAAAGATGGTAATCAGCGGCGCTATGTTTAAATAGTTTTTTGGAAGGAGAATAAAAAAGATGAAAATCGTTGTTTGTGCAAAACAGGTACCAGATACAACAGAAGTAAGACTGGATCCTGTAACTAATACATTAATCCGTGATGGTGTTCCAAGTATTATTAACCCAGATGATAAAGCGGGTATCGAAGCAGCTTTACAGTTAAAAGAAAAATGCCCAGGAAGCACAGTAACTGTTGTATCCATGGGACCTGCTCAAGCGGATGTTGCTTTAAGAGAAGCATTAGCTATGGGATGTGATGAGGCTATTTTAGTATCCGATAGAGCTTTTGGTGGAGCGGATACATGGGCTACTTCTTCTACAATTGCTGCAGCATTAAAGAAAATTGGAGATTATGATGTTATTATCACAGGACGTCAGGCAATCGATGGTGATACTGCACAGGTAGGCCCTCAGATTGCAGAGCATTTAGGAATTCCACAAGTTTCTTATGCAGAAAAACTTGAAGTAGAAGATGAACATACATTAGTTGTTCAAAGACAATTTGAAGATCGTTATCATATTATTGAAATAAAAACTCCTTGCTTAATCACAGCATTAGCAGAATTAGCAGAACCAAGATATATGTCTGTAGGTGGGGTATTTGATGCTTACAGAGAAAAAGAAGTAAAAGTATGGGGACTTGCTGATTTAGAAGATTATGTGGATACTGCTAATATTGGTTTAAAAGGTTCACCTACAAGAGTGGCAAAATCCTTCACAAAACAGGCAAAAGGTGCTGGTGAAGTATTGAAAGATCTCTCTGCAGATGAAGCGGTTGAAGCAATCGTTGCGAAATTAAAAGAAAAATATATTATTTAATTTGTGATTAGGAATAGGAGGAACTTTTACAATGAGTAAAAACGTATATGTATTTACTGAGCAAAGAGATGGCGAAATCCAGAAAGTTGGCATCGAGTTAATTGGAAAAGCAAGAGAATTAGCAGATGCACTTTCTCAGGAAGTAGTAGCAGTTCTTTTAGGTTCAGGAATCAAAGAAAAAGCAGAAACATTAATTAAACATGGTGCAGATAAAGTTATCGTAGTAGATGATCCGATGTTAGCAGAATATGTAACAGAGCCATATACAAAAGCTATCTATGAAATTATCAAAGCCGAAGAACCAGAAATTATGCTTTATGGGGCATCTTCTATCGGACGTGACTTAGCACCACGTGTTTCTGCAAGAGTTCATACAGGTTTAACAGCGGACTGTACAGGACTTGAAATTGATGAGGAAACAAAGTTGTTAAGAATGACTCGTCCAGCGTTTGGTGGAAACATTATGGCAACAATTCTTTGTGCAGATTTCCGTCCACAAATGGCAACGGTTCGTCCAGGTGTTATGAAAGCATTAGCTGAAGATGCTACAAGAACAGGAGAAATAAAAGAATTCCCTGTGACATTTACAGATGCTGATATGAATGTAAAAATTCGTGAAGTTGTGAAAGCAGAACATAAAGCAGTGGATATTACAGAGGCAAAAAGACTTGTTTCTGGTGGACGTGGTATCGGTAATGCAGAAGGTTTTGCTATGATCAAAGAATTAGCAGAAGCATTAGATGGAGAAATTGCTTCTTCTAGAGCTTGTGTTGATGCTGGTTGGATTGCAAAAGATGAACAGGTCGGTCAAACAGGAAAAACTGTTCGTCCAGAACTATATGTGGCTTGTGGTATTTCAGGAGCAATTCAGCACGTAGCTGGTATGGAAAGTGCAGACTACATTGTAGCAATTAATAAAGATGAAACAGCACCAATCTTTGAAGTAGCAGATCTTGGCATTGTTGGAGATTTAAAAGTAATCGTTCCAAAATTAGCAGAAGCGATTAAAAAAGCAAAACAAGAAAACTAATTTTAAATTAGAGAAAGAGAAAAGGGCAGGAAATTTTCCTGTCCTTTTCTTATCGTTATGTAAAAGCAATAAAGCAAAAACTAGTTTTTAAATTTTATAATATCTGTCTGCCAATAGTTATAGTGCTGATGCGACCTACAAGGCGAGTAACTTACAAAGTAAAGTATATTTCTTATGATTTTATGCGAGAGCAACGAGAAAATTAGTAAGGTAAGAAAAGGGAGAATGATATTGAGAAAATAAATTCTTGTAACCATTTTGTATTAGGAGTATACTTGATAAAGAGTGTTCCTTAATAAAAAGTGATGACAATAAAAAAATTTTCAAACAATCATTTTTTTATGAGAGGAAAATAAAAGAAAGGAATGGAAATTATGAAAATTGGAAGAAATGAGCCTTGCTGGTGTGGCAGTGGAAAAAAATATAAAAGTTGCCATTTGGCATTTGATGATAAGTTGCAAAGATATGCACAAGAAGGTCATTTAGTGCCTTCTCATGAAATGATCAAAACAAAGGAACAAATTGAAGGTATCCGAAAAGCGGGAGTTTTAAATACTGAAATTTTGGATATGGTAGGAGAAAAGATTCAAGCAGGCATGACAACAAATGATATTAATACATTGGTGCATGAATATACAATTAGCCATGGAGGGATTCCTGCTCCGTTAAATTATGAAGGATTTCCAAAAAGTGTATGCACTTCGATTAATGATCAAGTATGCCATGGAATTCCAGATGATACTGTATTAAAAGAAGGCGATATTGTAAACGTGGATGTAACGACAATTTTAGATGGATATTATGCGGATGCTTCTCGTATGTTCTGTATTGGAAAAGTATCGAAAGAGGCGGAAAAATTAGTGCGTGTTACAAAAGAGTGTTTAGAGTTGGGGCTTGCCACTGTTAAACCATACGCCCATCTTGGAGATTTAGGAGAAGCGATTTATCATCATGCCAAGGAAAATGGATATGAAGTTGTTCGTGAAATTGGTGGGCATGGAGTTGGAATCCGATTTCACGAAGATCCTTATGTTTGCCATGTGGGGAAAGCAGGAACAGATTATCTTTTAGTTCCAGGTATGGTATTTACAATTGAGCCTATGATCAATGAGGGAACAGAAGAAGTATTTTGTGATGACAGCAATGGATGGACTATTTACACAGAAGATCATAAATTATCCGCTCAATGGGAATATACCATTGTTGTAACAGAAACGGGTACAGAAATTTTAACACACTAAAGAACAAATTGTATTTTGTGACAATAGAAGATTAAAATTCATATTGTGTAAATAAATTTTTTTACAATAGATAATAAAG
>UQVN01000152.1 GCA_900544525.1 uncultured Eubacteriales bacterium | reverse complement strand
TAGTTATATACAAACAAAAAAGTAAGTTTTACGGAAATACAAGAAAAACGCGAAAGAAAAAATTTAGGGAACATTCCATCATTTCTATAAATAGCAGTTTCTTGCAAAGTAGAGGATATAGACTTTTTGGATAAGTCGTATTATAATGGTGGAAATAAATAGTTTAGTACTAATTTTTTTATTCTATATATTCTAAAAAGTAAGTTTTCGGAAAATAAAAGGATTGGAGGATATTTCTGGAGGATATTTCTATGGAAGAAAAAATTTATAATAGTGGTGTGGAAGCTACCATGGATGTGATCGGTGGGAAGTGGAAACCGATTATTTTATGTAACCTTCGACATGGCTCTTTGCGTCCAAGTGATTTGCAACGAAAGATTCCAAGTATTAGTCAGAAAATGTTAACACAACAATTAAGGGAACTTGAAAAAGATCAGATCGTATTAAGAACCGTCTACCAACAAGTGCCACCAAAAGTAGAATATTCTTTAAGTGAGTATGGGAGTTCACTAGTAGGGGTATTGGATATTTTATGTAATTGGGGAGAACTTCATGTAAACCACTTAAAGAAACAGGGGAAAAATGTTACATTGCGATATAATAGCAAGAAGGAAGATGAAAACAAAAGAGTGTTGAAATAAAAAGTAAATGAAGACAAAAAAATGTGAGAAACTCGCAAAGCGTGTTTCTCACATTGGTAAATTTAGTAAGACCTTTAAGTGTATGACCTTCTTTAAGAGCAAGGTGTACTAGATTACAATTTTAAATCCCATTTTTCTTCTAGTACTGGAGTGCCCCAACTGTTATTTTGAATTGTTTCGGTGATTTCAAATCCAGCGTTCTTATAAAGAATTCTGGCAGATTCTTGTGCGCTTACGGTCCATAAGAAAACATGAGAATATTTTTTTTCACGACAAAAATCTAATACTTTATTGAGTAGAGCAGTTCCTGCCCCTAATCCTCTTATTTCTGGTTCTAAGAAGAAATATCTTAATTGTGCAACATTCTCCTCTGCATGAGTAATTGCGATACAGCCTGACGCATGTCCATCACATTCTAATATAAAAATACAGTCTTTTTCAGAATCAAATTTTTCAACAAGATCAAGAACTCCTTGTGTAAGATATTTTTTCCATATATCGGTTGTAAATTGTCTTTCAGATTCATATAAAGATAGTTGTCTATCGATGATATATTCGATATCCTTTTCTTGAAAAGGTCGAATGAGCATATCTTTTGTTGCGATTGAGAAATATTTTTTTATTGTTCTTATCGAATGAATGAGATTTTCACGATCTTTGTCATCCAGTTTTTGGATGACTTTTTTAATTTGTTCATTTGAGCGATTATTTAATTCATGGAAAAGTTCATTTCCTTCTTCTGTAAGTTGAATTTCCATATTACGATTGTCTGCGTTACTTGTGTGTCGAATAAGCAAGCCTTTTTCTTCAAATTTTCGAATGATTCTGCTCATATAACTGCGGTCAATATCTAATATAGAACATAGTTGATTTGCTGTACAACATTCGGTTTTACTAATTTCAAAAAGAACTCTTGCTTCCGTTAAGGAATAGCCTGAATCTAAAATATGTTGGTCTAATAAACCTAAAATACTTGTATAAAAACGATTAAACCCTCGTATTTCAGTGATAATATCAATTTCTTTCATTATGTTTGCCTCCCTATTTTTAAATGATTGACTCTGTCCTCATTATATGACTGTTAGTGGATTTTGTCAACTATATGTATTGCCCTCTAAAAAGTGAAATTATAGTTTTACCATTTCACTCTTGGAAAGAGAATTTTAATAGAAAGAATCGAGTTCTCTTTTTTCGTAACACGCACCTTACCTTTATGAGAATCAATAATGGCTTTTGCGATGGAAAGCCCCAGACCATATCCACCAGTTTGTGAGTTTCGTGATTCATCCCCTCGATAGAAGCGATCAAATAACCGCTCAGGTTCAATAGAATTGGATGGGCTAATTGTATTTTCAATGGTTAGGCAAATAAATTTTGTTTGTTGGTTCAGTGATAGAGTAATGGTTCCTTGTTCTGTTGAATATTTAAGAGCATTATCTAGGAGAATGGTTATGAGTTGACGAAGTGTTTTGTCATCTCCAATGATCGAGAGCATTGGTTGGATTTCTATATTTAAATGCTTTTGCTGTGCCATAGAAAGTGCTTGGAAGGACTGACTTGTTTCAAAGACAAGATCAGAAAATGGTAACTCTATCATATTTAATTGAGGTTTGCTTTCTTCCATGCGAGAGAGCAAAATTAAATCATTGGTTAAAGAGGTAAGCCGCTTTGTTTGAAGACGAATATCTTCAGTCCATTCATTTTTTCCAAGATCCATTTCTAATACATCGACATCAGCAGAAATAATCGTGATCGGTGTTTTTAATTCATGACCAGCATCCGTAATAAATTGCTTTTGCTTTGTATGACTTTCAATGACTGGACGGATGATCCGTTTGGAAAAAATCGTAATAAGAAGAAATACAGCGATTAGGCCAAAGAGAGCGATTCCAAAGCTAGAAAGCAAAAAGTTATGAAAAGTGGATAAATTTCTAGTACAGTCTAAAAAAATAATTCGCGTAGAATCATTTTCTTCATAACGTAAATATCGATAGGTTTTCATAAATCCCTCCGTCTTTTTGGAGCGATAAACCGTTTGCGCATATTCCATGGCTGTTTCGGTATCAACAGCAGCAATTTTACCTGTATCAACGGATAGAATAGAATCCTCTTTCGATAATAAAACAGAAAAGTAACGGGATTCATATGGTAATTCAGAAGAGTTCAGTTTGTCCATGTGCTTATTTGGTCCATGTTTTTTCTCGGATTTTTGAGGGAATTTTCCATCATTTTCTTTTAAAATAGTGAGTACAGAATCTGCTTGCTGCACAATATTTTGATAGTTTAAAAGATTTACAATTCCCATGATAGAAAAAAGTACAAAGAATAATGAGAGCATGGAAACTGCAATGAATTTAAAACGAAGCTTTGCAATCATAGTATTTCCTCCAAAGAATATCCAATATTTCTAGCTACTTTAATCTGAATATTGGCATCAAGTGCCTCTAACTTCTTTCTTAGGTAAGAAATGTACACCCATACAACACGAATATCCGTATCGCTATCATATCCCCAAATTCGTTCCATAAACTGCTCTGTAGAAATAGAATTTTTTGGATGTCGCATGAGAAGTTCCATCATCTGATATTCTTTATTTGCAAGGCGAAAGTTTCCACTTGGAGAACAAAGTTCAAAATTTACGCTATCTAATGTGATATTTCCAAACTGTAATTGACTATTGGTATGAGATGTTTGGACTCGTGTCATAGCGCGAAGCCGTGCTAATAATTCCTTCATATCAAATGGTTTTGTGAGGTAATCATTGGCTCCGCTATCGAGTCCCAGTACCTTATCATCAATCTCAGATTTTGCAGTTAATAAAATAACAGGAACGTTATTTCCTTTCGCACGTATGGTTGTTAAAACTGTGATTCCATTTATCTTTGGTATCATAATGTCTAAAATAACACCATCATAATTGTCTAATTCTAAATAAGATAATGCCTCTTCGCCATCAAAGACGGCATCCACTGTATAATGATTTTTCTCTAAAATTGTCTGTACTGCTCTAGATAAAGATTTTTCATCTTCTACAAGTAATAATTTCATAATAAACCTCCAATATTTATGACAACACAATGAGTTTAATAGTGAATAGAAGAACTGTAATAAAAAGCATCATAACAAAAGCTTTGTTCGTCGCTAGTATAGCATATGAAGTTTAAATGAACTATAACAAAATACATTCATTTATAAAGTATAAGTTCTCCTTATTATAACATAGGAGCGAAAGGACAAGTATAATCGCTCAAAGAAAAATATAAATATTCATTTGGAATTTTAAGTTGAGTTAAAGTTCGATTGGTAAACTGCTTGTGAAAGGAGTTAAGAGTATGAGTGATCAAATGATTTTTAAACGGTATGAATTAAAATATATGTTGACTCAGGAACAAAAGGCTAAAATAGAACAATTGATGGCTTCTTATATGGCGCTTGATCCACATGGGGAGGCAACGATACGAAATATCTATTTTGATACGAGCAATTATCGATTGATTCGACATTCCATAGAACATCCTGCTTATAAAGAAAAGCTTCGCATAAGAAGTTATCAGAAGGTAGAGGCTGATGATTCTGTTTTTGTGGAGTTAAAAAAGAAATATGACTCGATTGTATACAAACGAAGAATGGTGTTACCAGAAAAACAAGCGATGGATTGTTTATGCAATGGAATACCGATTCCAGAGGAGTCTCAAATTGCACAGGAGATCAATTATTTTTGTTCTTATTACGCAGATTTAATGCCAGCAGTCTTTCTTTCTTATCATAGGGAGGCATTTTATGCGCTAGATAAAAGTGATTTCCGCATTACATTTGATAATCAAATTCTTTATCGACAAAATGCAGTTTCTCTTACAAAAGATATTTTTGGAACCCCATTGTTAGATTCTACCATGTCTTTGATGGAGATTAAAACATCTGGTGGAATACCGCTTTGGATGACCGCTTTTTTAAGCGAAAATAAAATTTTTAAAACGTCTTTTTCAAAATATGGAGCAGCTTATAAAAAAATAATACAAGATCAAACAAAAGGAGGAGTTTTATATGCTTGATTCTTTATTTCGAGGTATGTTTGATACCGATATGACACAAGTAATTTCCGTACAGGATTTTCTATTATGTATGATTTGTTCTCTTGGGATTGGATTACTACTGGCATTTATGTATATGTATCGTACTCGATATACAAAAAGTTTTGTTGTAACACTAGCATTGCTTCCAGCAGTAGTATGCGTTGTCATTATGATGGTAAACGGAAATGTCGGTACGGGAGTGGCCGTTGCTGGAGCATTTAGTTTAGTAAGATTTCGTTCGGTACCAGGAACAGCAAAGGAAATCGGAATTTTATTTCTTGCCATGGGAGCAGGATTAATTACCGGAATGGGCTATTTAGGATATGCTCTTTTGTTTTCTATTATATTAAGTGGTGTGAGTATGTTATATACCCATTTAGATTTTGGTGCAAAGAAAAGAGATTCCCTTTATAAAACATTGAACATTACCATTCCTGAAAATTTAGATTATAGTGATGTGTTTGAGCCATTATTAGAATCTTATACTTCTTCTTATGAATTAGTTAAAGTAAAGACAACGAATATGGGAAGCTTATTTCGATTGACCTATAATCTTACATTACAAAAAGAAAATACAGAGAAAGAGTTGATTGATAAACTTCGCTGTAGAAATGGAAATTTAGAGATTACGATTTCAAAACAAGAAACAACGGTATATGGATTATAAAGGAGGAATGATGATGCGTAGATATAGAAAAATGGCTCTTTTTTTTGTTATGGCACTTATGTTATCTGGATGCAGTCAAACGAATACAGAAACATCCACAGTAAGTACGCAAGCGGAAGAAAATTCTGCCACCAGTAGTACTTCAGAGACGACGACGGTTACGCCAACAAATATCGATTTTTCTCAAATTTTTTCAGATCGAGATTTTGAAATTGGATATGATGAAACAACAAGTGCGCAGATTACTTTGAATGGAACGAGTGCATCTTGTGATTCCAATGCTGTTTTAATTTCTGGAAGTACGGTTACGATTACAGATGAAGGAACCTATATTCTTAATGGAACCTTGGACAATGGGATGGTAATTGTAGATGCAGAAGATAGCGATAAAATACAACTTGTCTTAAATGGAGTATCTATTACAAATGAAAGTTCTGCTTGCATCTATGTACGACAAGCGGATAAAGTATTTATAACGACAAATACAGATACAAAAAATTCCCTATCCAATGGAGGAACTTATACCGCCATTGATGATAATAATATCGATGCTGTTATTTTTTCAAAGGCAGATTTGACTTTGAATGGAGCGGGAGTGCTTAGTATTCATGCTGAGTCGGGACATGGAATTGTGTCAAAAGACGATGTCATTGTTACAAGTGGTACTTATGATATCACGGCTGCAAGTCATGGAATTTCAGGAAAGGATAGAGTTGGCATTGCCAATGGAAGTTTTACCATTGTATCAGGAAAGGATGGAATTCATGCAGAAAATACAGAGGATACTTCTCTTGGATATGTGTATCTTGAAGACGGAACTTTTGATATTACGGCTCAAGGAGATGGGATTAGTGCCGAAAATGTCTTGCAGATTGAAGATGGAAGTTTCAAGATTCAAACAGGAGAAGGAAGTGATGCTGTAAATCTTGATCAGAAGGAATCGGAAAAATCTATGGGACAAAGGCCAGAGCGAAGGAGGGAACAAAAAGAAACAGAGCAAACAACAGAAGGAACGACAACTACTGAACTATCAGGAATGACCGAAACGTCATGGACAAATAAAGAATCAGGAGTAACTGAACTATCAGAAACAACTGTGACACCAAAGGCAACGACAGAAATAACAACACAAACAACAGAAGATACCAGTGTGAGCAAGAAGGGGTTAAAAGCAACAAGTGATCTTGTAATCAATGGTGGTAGCTTTGAGCTGGATACCGAAGATGATGCTGTTCATTCGAATGCGAATGTATCGATTAACTCTGGGGAATTTCAAATTGCAACTGGAGACGATGGTATGCATGCAGATTCCAATTTGACGATTGCTAGTGGAACAATTGAAATTACAAAGAGCTATGAAGGATTAGAAGGACAAAGCGTTACAATCTCAGGTGGAGAAATTCGTTTAGTAGCAAGCGATGATGGAGTAAATGCGGCAGGTGGAAATGATCAAAGTGGCATGAGTACATTTGCAGGTGGACATGGTGGTGATAAATTTGCATCCGATTCTAATGCCATCATTACAATCTCAGGTGGTACTTTATATGTAAATGCTGAGGGAGATGGTATTGATTCCAATGGAAGTATCACAATGTCAGGGGGTGAAGTCTATGTATTAGGACCAAACGGAACAGGGAATGGTATGCTAGATTATGATTCTGAAGCTACAATCTCAGGTGGTACTTTTGTAGCAGTTGGAAGCTCAGGTATGGCACAGAATTTTGGGGATTCCTCTACACAAGGCTCGATTTTAGTATCTGTTGGACAACAAGAGGCCGGAAGTATTGTGAAGCTTATTGATGAAAACAAGAAAGAGTTACTCTCTTGGACAGCAGAAAAATCATTTGAATGTGTATTAATCAGCTGTCCTGACATTCAAAAGGGCTCTACTTATACAATAAGTGCAGGAGCTTCTCAAACAGAGGTTACAATGGATAGCTTACTTTATGGAGCAGGAACTGAAGGTGGTAAAGGAGCAGGAAGTAGACGAAATGGTGGAAATCGGGAATTTAATAGAGAAAATCAAGAAGAACCGAGTACAGCAGAAAGTGCTAATTGATATCATTATGCTTGTTGTGATATTGACATTAATTGGGATTATGGCGATTCACAATGTTTTTAATAATAGAGGTAATGCAAAAGTTCTTTTTATCACAAAGGATGGTCTACAAAGCTTTTTAATGTTCTTTGGCATGATTTTTTCCGTATCAGTGATTGCTTATTGGAGTGTATATGAGAAGAGAAGGAGAGTGTATAAGCCTTTACTTGTAGGAAATACTACATCAGAAGAAATAAAAAGAATTTTAACATAAGAACAGAAGTAATTTTGCTTATGAGCCAGTGACTAGAAAAGTGGAGTCATCTGGCTCATTTGCGTAAAAGCAAAAAGAATTGAATAAAGTGGCAAAATAATTCTCTTGTCATATAATAAATGAAACGATATTAAGAAATAAAAGAATATAGTTGAAATAATCGGTTTTAATATAAAAATATTTAAAATAATATAGATATAAATTGAAATAATATATAAAATACTTGTTGACATTAGCACTTTATTATGATAAATTATAAATCATACTAAAAAGGTAGGAATTCATTGTGAAA
>UQVN01000151.1 GCA_900544525.1 uncultured Eubacteriales bacterium | reverse complement strand
AAATTACAAACAATCCAGCCATACCGATTACGGCCCACGCAGCCTGTCGTTTTAAAAAAAAGGCTGGATCTCCCATATTTAAATTGGCCACATAAGAACTACTGCTATAAATCATAATAAGTCCAAAACAAACAAGAAATATAACAATAAATAGCATTGGAAAATCAAAATAATTACCTTTTGTAAATAGTTGTCGCAAGTAAAATTGAATCCCACGCCTTTTTTTTCGTCTTGCAGGAGTTTTTGCACTCATCTATCTACTTCACTCCTTTAAATTTCTTACATATTCTTTAAACATTCTACCACGTTCTTCATAATTTTTAAACATCCCCCAACTGGCACAAGCTGGAGAAAGAAGAACCGCTTCCCCTTCTTTTGCTTCCTTTGCACAATGGGTTACTGCTTCTAATAAATCATCCACGAATACAATATCTGTAAATCCATATTTTTTTGCAGTATCCGCAATGATTGTAGCAGTTTGCCCCAGTAACACAAGCTGTTTTACTTTTCCATTAAATGCCTGAATCCATTCATCAAATGGCACTCCTTTATCATAACCACCGCCAATCAAATACGTCTTTTTATTCATAGCTTGAATTCCTTTGATAGCAGCATCTGGATTGGTTCCTTTTGAATCATTATAATAATCAACGCCACCAACCGTATCCACATATTCAATTCGATGTTCCACTGCCCGAAACGCCTTAACAGAATTCACAACAGAAGAAAGAGGCACTCCAAACCAAACAGACATAGCAACTGCTGCCATCACATTTTCCACATTATGCATGCCGAGTAAATTTAATTCATCGATTTTACAAACAACTTCTTCTTTTTGTTCTTTTTTTATGTAAATGGTATCTCCTCTTAAGAAAACACCTTCCTCTGGTTCTATTGTATGACTAAAGAAGATTGGCTTTGCTGCTATTTTCTTTGCCATGGTTCTTGTTATCTCGTCGTCATAGTTTAAAACACAGTATTCATTAGCTGTTTGATTTTTTGTAATACTCATTTTTACATTGGCATAGTTTTCCATTGTTTTATGGCGATCTAAATGATCTGGTGTTACATTTAAAATAGCACTAATCGTTGGTTGAAACTCTTTTATTGTCTCCAATTGAAAACTACTAATCTCCGCTACAATTACACTTTCTTTTGTCGTCTCCTCTACAATGCTTGTATAAGGAGTTCCAATATTCCCAACAACAAAGGTACTCTTATAATAATCTTCCATAATTTTACCGACTAATGCTGTCGTTGTTGTCTTGCCATTCGTTCCTGTAATTGCAAGTACCCTTCCTTGTCCTGCCTGCCACGCTAATTCAATTTCACTCCAAATTGGAATTTTAGCTTCTCTTACTATCTCAGTAAAAGGAGCATCATAAGGAATCCCTGGGCTGATAACCATCGCTTCTACTCCATTTAAATGTTCCTTTTTTAGACTCCCAAGAATAAAAGTAATCTTATTTGTCTCTTCAAACTGATCCAGCACTTTCTTTTGATCTAGCGATTCATTTCCATCATATAATATGACATCAGCTCCTTTTTTGAGCAACAATTTCGTCGCTCCTATCCCACTAATTCCTGTTCCGGCCACAAGAAATTTCTTTTGTGTAAATTCCATTCTTTTTTCCTCCTTATAATCCAAGCAACCCTATAAAACACATAATAGCTGTTATAATTGAAAAAATCGCTACGACTTTTGTCTCAGGCCACCCGCTCAATTCAAAATGATGGTGTATTGGTGCCATCTTAAAAACACGTTTTTTCGTCATTCGATAAGAAAAAACTTGTATGATAACCGATAATACTTCTACTAAGTAAATGCACGCAACAATCGCTAAAAATAACGGCATACGTAACATATAAGCGGTAGAGACAACAAAACCTCCAAGTGCTAAGGAACCAGTATCTCCCATGAAAACTCTTGCTGGATACACATTATATACTAAAAATCCTAGAAGACTTCCAACTCCTGCACAAGTAATCGGTTCTATATTTGAGTCCATTCCAATCGCAACTACAGTAAAAAATACTGCAATTAATACTGTAACACTTGATGCCAATCCGTCAAGCCCATCTGTAAAATTTGCTCCATTTACAGTTCCAAGCACAATAAAAAATAAAATTGGAATAAAAAGAGAACCTGTCTCTAATAGTTTTCCTCCGCTAAAGGGAAGGATCATTGCAGTTCCTATTTCTGTATTGTTTTGTAAATAATAGGCAAAAATTGCAGTTACAATAATCTGGCCAAACATTTTTTGCCATGCTCTAAGTCCTAATGAACGTTTCATCACCACTTTTAAATAGTCATCAAGGAACCCAATAAACCCAAATCCAAGTGTCACAAATAAAATTGGAACAATTTCTTCATATTCTTTCATATAAAATAAAGAAGTAACTACAATGCCAGCCAAAATAATCAAGCCTCCCATTGTAGGAGTGCCTGATTTTTTCAAATGAGACTCTGGCCCATCATCTCGAACAAACTGCCCAAATTTTAGTTTTTTCAAAAATGGAATCACAACAGGTCCCAATAGTACATTAATAAAAAATGCAATTAGAATTGGTAATAGTATCTCATATCTCATCTTCTTGCCCACCTTTTTCATATTGGCTCTGCCGTTTACAGTATTTCCCGTTTCGTCTTCTTTTATTGTACAATCTCTTCTGTCGAAACTTCTGCTGTATACTCTTGTTTAATGCCAAGATACGGCAAAATATTTTCAAATACCTCTTTTATCACTGGTGCTGCGATGGTTCCTCCATAATAAGTTCCCACTGGCTCATCAATCATAATAAGCGCAATCACCTTCGGATCGTTTGCTGGTGCAAATCCAAGAAAGCTTGATATATACTTTCCACTTCTCCTTGGAAGTTTTTCGCTAGTAGCTGTTTTTCCCCCTATGCGAAATCCTTCTATTTTAGCATTTTTTCCAGAACCTTCACTAACAACTGCCTCTAAAAGTTCTTTCATCGTATCTGATGTATCTTTTAAAATCACTTGCTCTTTCACTTCATAAGAAAGCTTTTCCACAAGCTGGCCTTCCCTTGTTCTTACTTCCATTCCAAAATGAGGTGTTACTAAATTGCCTCCGTTAATAACAGCACTAGCTGCTCTTAACAATTGCAATGGTGTAATCTGAAATGACTGGCCAAAAGACATGGTGGCAAGTTCAACTGCCTTCACATTTTCTTTTTTATGCATAATAGAAGTCGCTTCTCCTGGAACATCAATCCCTGTTTTTTCAAATAATCCAAGTTTTTTGTAATTTTTGTACATGGCATCCACACCAACTCTTGCACCAACATCCATGAACACAGGGTTACAAGAGTTCATAATCCCTTGTTTAAATGTTTCTTGTCCATGCCCTCCTGCTTTATGGCATCGAATCTTTCTATCTTCTACAATTCGAAATCCTGGGCAAGAAAAGGTATCGTTTAAAGATACTACTTTTTCTTCTAAGCCCGCCGTCGCTGTTACAATTTTAAAGGTAGAACCAGGTTCATACGTATTATTCACCGAGTTATTTCGCCACATCTGATTCAATAACTCCTGTTTTTCCTCATTTGTTTTGGCCGTCCCCATCTCTGGAATCAACGTATATGGCTCATTTAAATTAAATTCGGGTACATTGACCATCGCATAAATCTCTCCATTTTGTGGATTCATTACAATAGCGGATACTTGTTTTGCAGAATGGGATTTCATCGCTTTTTTTGCAGCCTGTTCTACATATTTTTGGATATTCAAATCAAGAGAAGTGATTAAACTATTTCCTGGAATGGATTCTTCTCGATCTTCTGCCGCATTTTCCACCTCAACTCCCCTTGCATCGGTAAGTGTTAATATCTTCCCTGGTGTTCCAGATAAATATTTATCATACTTTACCTCTAATCCAATAATCCCTTGGTTATCACTTCCAGTAAAACCAAGCACTTTGGATGCTAATGAGTCATAGGGATAATATCGTTTATAATCTTCATCCACCATGACACCTGCTAATTTATAGGAACGAATATTGTCCGCTGTTTCCTTTGGAACATTGCTTTTGATTTTCTCACGAAGAGAAACTTTTTCCACACGCTTTCGTACTACTTCTTCTGATAATCCTAACTCTTTTGTCAATACTTCAATTACCTTTTCTGGCTCTTTTAATTGACTGTGGATAACAGAAATTGTACAAACAGCTTTATTCCCAGCAAGAACAACTCCGTTTCTATCATAAATAATTCCTCTTTCCGCCTTTACGGAACGCTCTCTTTGATGTAATTCTAATGCAAGTTTTTGATAGTGATCTGCCTCTTTTACCATTAAATAGCCGAGTCTTACTGCTAGACCAACTCCACACAATGCAAAGATACAACCAACGAGAACAATTTTTCGTTTTTGAAACGTCTTTTTTTGATACATAAAAACATAGCCCCATGAAAATATTACTATATCTTATTAGTATTTTCATGAGGTTATGAATGTATTTCTCTTCTATGACTTAGAAGTATCTGTCTTCTTTGTAATTCCTGTTTTTGGAATGTTCATGTAAGTCACAAGTTCTTCCATAATTTCTTTACTTAAAGTAACCGCATAACCACTCTGATCTTGTCTTTCGAGTTTTGGTTCATCAATTGTTACATAAATCATAAGCTCTGGTTTTTCTACTGGAACAAAAGAGATAAAGGAAATTAAATATTTCTGATTGCCACGAGGTAATTTTTCGGCTGTTCCTGTCTTTCCACCAATTTTATATCCTTCGATTTTAGCCTTTTGTCCTAATCCCCTTTCAACCGTTTGATAAAGGGATTCTTTTAACCAATCGCTTGTCTCTTTTGATACCGTCTGTTTTACGAGAACTTTTTCTACATTTTTAACAACACCACCATCTTCATTCACAATCTGCTTTACAAGATGTGGCTGATAATAGTAGCCACCATTGATCAAAGAACAAAATGCGCTTCCAAGCTGAATCATCGTTACATTAATATTTTGTCCAAAACTATTCGTTGCTAAATCAGTGCTCCCCATATTTTCCGCACTGATTAAAAGCCCTGCCTCTTCTCCTGGAAGATCTACACCCGTTTTCTTTCCAAAACCGAAGTCGTTTTCATAACGAGTAAACACTTCTTTTCCATTGGCATCATTAATTTCCATTAATGCTACGTTGCAAGATTGTTCTAAAGCACCACTTAATGTAATAAGCCCTTCCCCACCAGTAGCATAACTATGGCATTTGATTGGCTTTGGCCAGCCTTCTTTCTGAAGATATCCTGGACAATAATAGGTCTCATTTCCTGTCAAAGTATGCTCTTCAAGTCCTGCTGCAATGGTAAATGGCTTGAAGGTAGAACCTGGTTCATAAATTTTAGATACAAGCTTATTGCTCCATATTTTATTGTACGCATCCACTTGCTCTTGTTCTGTCATCTTTTTAATCTCGGATTTTGTATATTCTCTTTCAAGGAGTTCTGGATCTCTTGGATTATTTAAATCATATGTGGAATCACTTGCCATAGCAAGCACTTCTCCATTGTTTGGATCCATAACTAGCACATTGACACCTTCTGATGCACCAATTTCCTTCATAAACTCTTGAATTTTATTTTCTACAATTCTTTGCACATTGATATCAATGGTTGTCACTAAATTATCCCCATTTTGTGCAGAACGAACGGTGCGCTCTAGTTTCGTATCACCATTAATATACCCATATTCTCGTCCATTAATACCATTTAGTGTACTATTATATTGTTGCTCTAATCCTCCAAACCCTGTGTTCCCACTGTTTGCAAATCCTATAATATTACTAGCAAGTTCATTGTTTGGATAGCTTCTCTTATATTCTTCCTCAAAATATACGCCTTTAATCCTATCGCCTTGTTTGATCGTCTGCTTTTTTCCCTCAGCCGTCTGTATGACTAAATCTTGTTCTAAAAATTCTTGGAACGGCTTTACTTTGTCATACTCAATTCGTTTTAATAGTTTTTGATAATAAGATTTCGGATTATCTTCAATAATTTTATTTAGTTCCTCTTCCTTCAAACCAAAAAACTGAGCCAAAGCAGATACCGTTGATTTTTGATAAACATCTTTTTCTAGCCCTTCTGCAAGACCTTTATTCCTTTGTTCATCGGCATCAATAATATTCTTTGGCTCAATAATTAAATTATATACTTTTACGCTTGTAGCAAGTGGAGTACCATTACGATCTGTTATCTCGCCTCTTGCATAGGGAATTGTTGTACTTCGGTAATTCTGTTGTGCAAGCACTTGTTTTTCATAACGTTTTCCATCTTTTACATTAAACTTCATCAACCGAAATCCTACAAATCCAAATCCCAAAAGTATAAATCCAAACATAACAATAAGTTTAAAACGCATTTTATTTGTAAAAACTCGTTTTCCTATTCTATTTGCCATTTTCTCACCTAGCCTTTATTCTTTTGGTATATCTTGATACTGTTTCACATAATCTTTACTAGCACTATCATAATAAATAATTTGATCATCTCCCGCATAGACCATACCAAGCTTTTCTGTGGCTATTTTATAAATGCGATCAAGGTCCATCATACTTTGAAGTCGTTCCTTTGTGGCATTATTTTCATCTTTTAGGTCGTTTAACTGTTGTTCTAAAGAAGCGATGCTATGACTTTGAGCAATGTTTCTACTTTGGGCAGAGATATAGTAGACACAAATTGCCAATGTCGCAAGAACTGATACAGCCAAAATCATTGTATAGACCTTACCAAACGCTAATGCTCTTTCCTGATTTCTACGAATTCTTCTATTTGTTTTTCTTTTTCTTTCAACTTCTGTATTTCTTCTTACAGGTTGTTGTCTTGCTGGTTTCGTCGTTCTAACGGCATTACCATCGTAATACTCATGCTGTTTCTCTCCCATTGTTTCTTCCCCTTTTGCTAATTAAATCTCACTTCACTTTTTCCTTTCAAACACTCTTAACTTAGAACTCTTTGCTCTCTTATTCTCTTCGATTTCTTCCTCGGTTGGAATAATTGGCTTTCTTGTTACAACTCGTCCTTTTGATACATTGCCACACATACAAACTGGAAATGAGGTTGGACAAGTGCATGGATTTTCGTTCTTCTTAAAACTACTTTTAACGATGCGATCTTCTAAAGAGTGGAACGTAATAATACAAAGTCTTCCCTCATCGTTTAATAAATCAATCATTTGGTCAAGACTTTGTTTTAATACTTCAAGTTCTTTATTTAATTCAATTCGAATCGCTTGATAAGTTCTTTTGGCAGGATGTCCTCCTACTGCGCGAACTTTTGCTGGAATGGCAGCTCTTATAATATCATTAAGCTGCCCTGCTGTTTCGATTGGAGCGATTTGTCTTTGCCTTACAATATGTTTTGCAATATTCTTAGCAAACTTGTCCTCTCCATAGTCACGGATAATGCGATAAAGCTCTTGTTCGCTATACTCATTGACAATATCCTTTGCAGTCATAGCTTGTCTTTGATCCATTCTCATGTCAAGAGGTGCATCCTCTTCTCGATATGTAAAACCTCTTTCTGCGTTATCCAGCTGATACGAAGATACGCCAAGATCCAATAAAATCCCATCCACATGTTCTATGCCAAGTTCTCTTAAAACATTTGGCATATTCACATAATTACTTCTCACAATTGTTACTTTATCACCAAACGGTTTGAGTCTTTCTCTTCCTGTTTCTATGGCTGCCTCGTCTTGATCGATTCCGATGAATCTCCCTTTCTCTGACAGTCGCTCACAGACATGGAATGCATGGCCCGCTCCCCCTAATGTTCCATCTACATAGATGCCATCTGGTTTAATATTCAATTGAGCGATGGTTTCCTCTAATAAAACCGACTTATGCTTAAATTCCATTTTTTTCTCCTGTTCTCGTATTTACAGTCTTTTTTGGGCTCTCCCCCATGACATGATAAAAGATAGCCACCTAAACTTTTTTTTATAATCGCAGCTAATATGTTTGAAGTTCTTT
>UQVN01000150.1 GCA_900544525.1 uncultured Eubacteriales bacterium | reverse complement strand
ATTTTTTTGGAATCTGCTTGACGGAATGAGAAATTAGAAACTATACTATGAATAAGAAGTATTCGGAAAGGAGGCAGCATTATGAAACGAAAATTATATAAAGTGATATCTTTTGGAGGAGTTTGTATGTTATTGCTTTTTGCTGTAGGATGCAATTCGAAGAAAGAAGAAGTGAATCAAATAATTACATTTCCAACGATTGTATATAAAAACCAAAGTTATAAAAGTGGATACGATGATAGTAATTTGCTTGATAAACTGCCTCGTGGATTTAAAGCGATAGGGAAGATAAAAGGAGTAGAAACAGCATCTATGGTGTATCCAACAAAGGAAGGATATGCAAATGAAAAGGCAAAACAGATCCGTGGCGTAGAGAAAGGAACGGTTATTTATGGGAATAAAAAAGTGCCCAATTACATCATAACAGAGGATCATGGAAAATATGTTGTGTATTCATCAAATTCGCTAGATGATATCGATTATTCAGAGTTTTTGCAAGGAGTTACTATGAAACAAGAGGGGGCAGAAGAAAGTTTATCCGATCAACAAGAAATACAGACAACAGAAATGACGAGAAAAGAACTCGATGTCTATGAGGAGGCAGGAAGAAGCATTTTTGTGCATAATGATGGAAAAGGTTTGAAAAATGATTTCTTAGAGGAGGGAGCGACAGGAGAAGATTATCTTGTTGGAATCTCTTTTTATAAATATGATGGAATCAGCTATGAGACGTTTTATTTTTCCAGAGAAGAATTTCAAGGGAAAGAGCTCACAAGCTTTGTGGAAAAAGCCCAAGATCGCCTGTTAGAATTAACAGGAACGTCTGCTAAAAAAGGAGATCTTGTGAAACGATATTACTGGGAATTGGATGAAGAAGAAGGGGAACAAGGAAATATTGCTTCACAAGTTATTTTACATAAAGAAGAATCTCATGCGCATATCAATGACAAAGATGCCTCTGTTTGGCTGGTTCATATGGCCAGTAGTTTCGAGAGAGTAGAGGCTTCTCATATTTACTCCCAAGAGATTTTATTAAATGCTGATTACAATGAACAAAAGTTAGTGGATTTTGGACGGTATGAAGAAGACAATGTAGAAAAAACTACTCTATCTTCTTATCCAGAAGAACAAAATGGTTTTTCTGTAGAAGATGAGAGTAGTATGACAGGCAATTATGGAAAATGGGTGTTTTCAAGGACCTTCAGAGAAGAAGATAAGATCAATGCAAATCCTTCTATGCTTGTATCCAATACGGAAGGAAAATTGGAATTGAGCTTGCAATATTTCGTAGAACTTTCAACAAAGAGCACCTCTATTTTTGATAAGCTCAATGAGTATCATACAGGAAAAGTTAAGATTTTGGTTCCTGATCGTTAAAGGATAACATAAGATCTACCATGCGGCCGTAGCTTTTTACGCCATCTTCTTGATGGTTCGCTTTTAAATAGACATCATTGGCAGTTTCTGCTACTTCAGAGACTTTTCCTTCAAATTGGTTCCAGTAATAAGAATTATAAGAAATATCGGTTAACACTTGTTTTTCAAGAGAGGAAAAGATTTGGTCATAAATTTTTGTTTCACCAGCATCATAAAGAGCATTTGTAGCATAGATGAAAGCACTTAAATTACCACTATATTGTAAAACGGCATTATTTGATTGGGTGCAGGCAACGTAAGCTACAAATCCTGCCTCGTCTTCTGGGATGATTCCTTTTAAATGAGCGAGTTCATGGCAGATTGTATAAGGAATATTATAAGAAGGAACATGGTTGTTATAATTTGCCTCAATGGTAAATGGGGAGTAAAGTCCTGTTAGGTTTAAGTAAGACATTCCTTTTGAAAAAGTCACTGGTTTTGGGTTTGGATAATATCCAGAAAATACAGGATATTGTTTTCCAAGAGCTTTCATGGCTTCTTTTGCATCGCTAACATAGGAATCTGGAAGTTTTAAAAGACCTTTGTCATCAACAGGAATTTCTTTGCTCAGCGTATTTAATTGTGTGGCCAGTTGTTTACAAAGGGCTGTCAATTGTTCAATAGAATGATCCGTGACTTCCATATGAAAATCCTTTGCAATCGAAGAACGGCGATATTGTACAAGATCAGCGTAATGGAGTAAAAAGGTAGCAAAAGAAGCAAGACATCCTATGAAAAAAAGGCAGGAGAAAACAAAATGCCTGAATTTGGAGGAATTTTTTCTTCGAAAAGAAGGCAAGGAATTTCTTCTGTTTTTTTTCTTAATAAATGAAAAAAGGAGAAGGAATCCTTTTACTAATAGACTTCCGATAAAAACAATAAGAAAGAAACTAAGAATATAAAGAATCCACTCATATACAGAAAATGGAAGGAAAGAGAAGAGTCTTCCTAGCGTGTTTGGAAAAATAGGAAATATATATGTAGAATACCAGTCGCCAAATCCCTCTTTGTTCCATATAAGGCGTAATCCTAGTGTGAGAAGAAGGGGAAGGCATATTATTGCTGTTTTTATCATATGTTTTTTGGTAAATAGTTTCATAAATGGGAACCTCATTTCTTTTAAGATATGTTTCTTTTTGTCTTATTATAAGACAAATGAAACAAAGAAAAAAGAGGAACTAGGAAAATTTATGAAGAAAGACAGGAGGAAATTATGCAAGCGTGGATTCTAGCGGTTATGGGAAAATATGGATATTTCGGTATTTTCTTGTTGATTTTATTAGAAAATGTTTTTCCGCCAATTCCGTCAGAAGTGATTTTAACATTTGGAGGGTTTATGACAACCAAAACGGATATGAATGTCATTGGGGTGATTGGAATGGCGACCCTAGGTTCTTTAATTGGTGCGGTAATTTTATATGGAATTGGACGCATTTTAAATGAAGAGAGAATGATAAAGATAGCGATGAAATATAAAATTTTACGGATAAAGCCAGAAGATATTGAAAAAACCATGAATTGGTATCGAAAATATGAATATAAAACCGTGTTTTTTTGCCGTATGATACCGATTGTACGAAGTCTTATTTCAATTCCAGCAGGAATTGGAAAAATGCCACTACTTCCTTTTATGTTTCTTACAACGATCGGTTCTATTATATGGAATACATTATTAGTAGTAGCAGGTGCTATGCTTGGAGAAGCATGGGAAAGTATTTTGACCTATCTTGACATGTATTCGAATGTTGTATATTTAATGATTGCCATTGGGGGAGTGCTTCTTGCTATATCTAGTATGCGAACAAAGGGAATAAGAGAATGATAAAAAGGGGCTTGTTAGCCCCTTTTATTATTCTACTAATGTGAGCATGGAAATATCAGGCTCAATGAGAAGAGAATAGTTTGTATGATAAATGACAAATCCTGGTTTTGCAGCAGATGGTTTCTTTAGATTTTTACGCTCGGTATAATCAATTTCCACTTTTTTTGCGGCTCTTCCTTTGGAATAATAGCCAGCCAATCTTCCTGCCTCTTCAAAAGTGCGATCTGGAATTTCTTGTCCTTGCTCTCGTTTGATAATGACATGGGAGCCAGCCATTCCTTTTGCATGGAACCACCAATCTCCACCATTTGCAAATTTAAATGTCAATTCTTCATTTTGATAGTTGTTTTTTCCAACATAAATATGAAAACCATCAGAGGAAATATAGTGGAATGGTTTACTCGTAATTTTTTCTTTTTTCTTTCCCATATATCGTTTTTTCATATAGCCATATTCCATCAACTCTTGCTTTAACTCCACAAGATCACTTTCTAATAGGGCGATATCCAAAGAATTGCTAATCGACTCTAGATGCTCTAGTTCTGATTTTGTTTCTACAATTAATTCGCTCAAAGCTTCATAAGTTCGTTTTAATTTATTATATTTCGCAAAATATTTCTTTGAATTTTCCTGTGGAGAAAGAGTAGGATCAAGTGGAATGGTAATTTCTTCATTTGTGTAATAGTTAAGGCAAGTAAGAGAAGAAGCATCGGGTTCTAATCCATAACCATAGGCATTAATTAATTCTCCATAAATACGATATTTATCTCGTTTATCCGTATCTTTTAACTGACGAAGTTGTAAATCATATTTTTTACTCGTTCGCTCGATAGCATTGGAAACAATTTTACGAAGATCCGCAGATTTTTGGCGAATACGTGTAATTTTATTTTTAAATGCATAATAGTTTTCTAATACGTTTGAAATGGAAGGATAAATTTCTTCCTTGTAGTCGGAATACATAGTAAGAGGAATACTGGAAAATTCAACAGGTTCTTTATCCCCTTTGAATACGATATTTGGAGTAAATTCTTCTCTTTGTACAAGTCCCATGATCGTTGTAAACGATGTAAAAAGAGAGAGTTTATCATCCCCACTAAGAGCGGCTGTAGAAAGGCTAGAATCTAAACCTGCTCGATAACAAATCTCCTCTGCAATCAAAGGGCTAATACCGATAAATGAAGTATAAATTGCTTTTGTAAGGCTTAAAGGTTTTTGTAAGACAACCGTTTCAAAATATTCGGGAGTGACAAAGAGAGGAGAAATTTTATCATGGGAAGGTGGGATAACATAGTCTCTTCCTGGTAAAACTTCGCGAACTGAACTGATTTGTGCAGAAATATGTTTAATGCTATCGATAATCATGTTCTTTTCATCTACAAAAATAATATTGCTATGTTTTCCCATAACTTCAATAATCAGTTGTTTTGTACAAAGATCTCCTAATTCATTTAAATGCTCAATGCTAATATTAATAATTCGTTCAAAATTTGGTTGTTCAATAGATAAAATACGTCCATTATTCAAGTGTTTTCTAAGGAGCATACAAAAGTTTGGTGCACTCATTGGGTTTCCTTTTGTTTCTTCTGTGAGATAAACAAGAGGAAGGCTTGCTCCTGCGGATAATAAGAGACGATACGTCTCTTTTTGGTTTTTAATAACAAGAATTAACTCGTCATTTTCAGGTTGATAGATTTTATAAATACGTCCTCCAAGCAAAGTAGATTTTAATTGACTTACTACGCTTGAAATCACTACGCCATCAAGTGCCATAGACAAACTCTCCTTTTCTATAATTTCTAAAAAGTGGAAATAAAAATTCCTATCTTTTGAAATAGTATATCATGGATACTATAGCATAAAAGATAGGAATTTTCAAAAGTATCTTGAAATTTAAAATTCGCTTGTTAGACTATTTACGAACTTTTTTTACAATCCATTTTAAAAGCTGGATTACGATCATAGAACCAAAAGCAAGACCGTAAATCGTGAATAATAAGGAAAGTGTAAGGGCTTCTGTTTTAAAGAGTGGCTGTAATGCTGGAATGAGAAGCACTCCATTTAAAAGTACAAATCCAATGAAGAAAGCGCCAAATAAATATGGGTTATTGCCAAACTGCTTTGTAAAGAGAACTGGATGTTCTGATTTACAGTTAAAGCCATGGAACAAACGAGAGAGACAAAGAGTGGCAAATGCCATAGTAGAGGCAGTTTGAGGGCTTGTTTGTAAACCGATTGTATAAGCAGCTAAAGTAGCAATGGCAATAATAAGACCTTCGACTCCTATTTGTCTTAAGAAAGACTTCGTCATAATGGATTCGTTCATTGGACGAGGTTTTTCTTTCATTACATGGCTATTATGTGGCTCTAAACCAAGGGCAATAGCAGGTAAGCTATCGGTTAATAAGTTAATAAAAAGTAAGTGAACAGGTTCAAATGGAAGTGGAAGTGCGAGAAGAGAGGCATAAAGCACTGCTAAAATTCCCGCAAAGTTACCAGAAAGAAGAAATTGAATTGACCGCTTAATATTGGCATAAATATTTCTTCCGTTTTCCACCGCTTTTACGATTGTTGCAAAGTTATCATCGGTTAAAATCATAGAAGAAGCATCTTTTGCAACTCCTGTTCCTGTAATACCCATAGCAACTCCAATATCGGCTTGTTTTAAAGCAGGAGCATCGTTAACACCATCACCTGTCATAGCAACGATATTACCGCGTTCTTGCCATGCACGGACGATACGAATTTTATGCTCTGGGGATACACGAGCGTATACAGCAACTTCTGGAACTAATTCTTGTAGTTGTTCATCGGTTAAGTGATCGATTTCAGCACCATCTAATGCTTTTTGACCGTCTGATAAAATACCGATTTGTTTTGCAATGGCAGAAGCAGTCACTTTATGATCACCTGTAATCATAACTGGACGAATTCCAGCACTCTTACATGCAAAAACCGCTTCCATAGATTCTTCTCTTGGTGGGTCGATCATAGCGATCAATCCGCAGAACGTATAATCTGTTTCATCTTCTAACGTAATTGGAAGATGGGAAATTTCTTTTTTCGCAAAAGCGAGAACACGAAGTCCTTCTTTTGAGAAAGTTTCATTGGCTGTCTGGATTTCTTGCTTTTTTTTATCAGAAAGATTCATACGATTTAATAAGACATCCACAGCTCCTTTTGTAATCATCATCTGTTTTCCATCAAAAGAATGTACGGTAGACATTAATTTTCGATCGGAATCAAATGGAATTTCAGAAAGTCGTTCATAAGAAGAGCGAATGCTTAGTTCTTCCATCTGTTTCTTTCTGGCAAAGTGAAGAAGAGCAGTTTCTGTTGGATCTCCAATTTCTGTATCGTTTTCAATACGGGAGTCATTGCAAAGAACTCCGTAAGTAATCAGTTCTTTTACTGCTGATTCAGAAGTGTTTAAATCGTTTAATTGTTGGATTTTACCATCCACATAACAAGAAGTTACGGTCATTTTGTTTTGTGTTAAAGTACCTGTTTTATCGGAACAGATAACAGATACACTACCAAGACCTTCTACTGCTTGTAACTTTCGAATAATCGCATGTTCTTTTGCCATCTTTTGTGTACCAAAGGAAAGTACGATGGTAACGATGGAACTTAATGCTTCTGGAATCGCAGCAACTGCAAGAGCTACAGCGAACATAAAGGAGTCTAAGAAGCTTGCTCCTCTTACCATGCTAAGCACTAATAAAATAGTACAAAGTCCAAGAATTAAAAGAGAGAGCTTTTGTCCAAAGGCATCTAAGTTTACTTGAAGTGGTGTTCGTTTTTCTTTTGCATTTTGGATTAAAGAAGCAATTTTACCAACTTCTGTATCCATACCAATAGAAGTGACAACGAAGGCACCACGGCCGTAAGTGGCAAACGTACCAGAGAATACCATGTTTGTCTGGTCGGCAATTGGAAGTCCGTCTTTTAATGGTTCTAATTGCTTTTCAACGGCGGTACTTTCTCCTGTTAAAGCACTTTCATTTACTTGAAGGCTGGCACATTCTAAAAGGCGTCCGTCGGCGACAATAGAATCTCCTGCTTCTAAGTAAACAATATCTCCAATAGTAACTTCACGAGAAGGAATCAGAACGATTTTGTTATCACGAAGCACTTTAGCGGATTCTGCCGATAGACTTTTTAAGCTGTTTAAAGATTGTTCTGCTTTTTTTGTTTGGACAGTTCCAAGAATTGCATTTAATATAATAACTGCAAAAATAACAAGGGAACTTTCCCAATCACCAAGTATCGCTGAAATCGTACCAGCACCGATTAAGATAAGTACAAGAAAATCTTTAAATTGTTCAAGAAAAATTTGGAATGTGGATTTTCTTTTTGTATCGGTCAGTTCGTTCAGACCATACGTTTCTTGATGTTTTTTTGCTTGTTCAGTTGTGAGTCCAGAAGAAGTGCTGTTTACGTTACGAAGCGTTTCTTCTGATGACATTGTGGAATACTGTTTGTTTTGTTCCATAAAATCGAATCCTTTCTTTTGTATCATAGTCTCCCCATAATCATACTGAGCTATACAAAGAGTAATATAACTTGCACACGCAATTTTTTATTTATAATACAAAAAAGCGAGCCCTTTATTGCAGTATTAGAAATACTACAATAAAAGTCTCGCTGCTTAGTTACATACCGAATTGAATCATCAATTGTACTGACGATATTGTACCTATCTAATTTTAAAAATAAAATTAAATATCAACTACTCCCTTTTATTATGAAATGGGGATTTATATAATTATTATAGAAAAGAGTA
>UQVN01000149.1 GCA_900544525.1 uncultured Eubacteriales bacterium | reverse complement strand
TATATAAAAAATCTTATAATAATATTGATTTTTTGCTTTTTTCTAATTTTTCCTGTTGACAAAGAAACCTTTGAGAACTATAGTTAAAGTAGTTTACAAGTAAACTATATAATGTAGTGTGTATCTGATACTACTCACAATTTTCATCATTTTATAGCAATTCACTCTTTGCCCTGCACAAGTAATTCTCATGGCAAAATCTGCTCTCAACATAAAAAGGAGGTTCTAATGATTCAAAATGTAGAAACAATGCTTTCTTATTTTTCTCAGATCAGACGTGTTTATGCTCAAGAAATTCATTTACGATTCAAAGATGAAAATTTTTCTCCGAACGAAATCTCGATTCTCATCCTTCTTTCCAATAATACTTCTATTAATACAAGTAGCCAACTTACTCTTATTTTAGGAGTATCCAAGGGACTGATTAGTCGAAGTATTGACTCTTTACTTTCTCGTGGGCTCATTGTATGCCTACCAGATACGAAAGATAAACGGATCCAGAGAATTCAATTGACGAAAGAGGCAACTCCTCTGATCCTTCGATTACAAAAAGAAATTGAGCAAATCAATGAGATTTTATTACAAGATATTTCTCAAGAAGAAATCTCTCAAATGGAGACAACCATGCTTAAAATTATTGAGCGTTTTAAAAAAAGGGAGGTTTAATACTATGAAACTATCAATGTCAAAAGAAGTGGACTTAGGAAAAGAGCCAGTTAAACATCTGCTGTGGATTCTTGCAATTCCTGCTATCACTTCCCAATTAGTAAATGCACTTTATAATATGGTCGATCGTATGTATATCGGTCATATTCCAAAGATTGGATCTACTGCTTTAACAGGGGTTGGCGTCTGCTTTCCCATTATTATGGTTATTTCTGCGTTCGCTTATCTCGTAGGAATGGGCGGTGCTCCTAGAGCTAGTATTTTTATGGGAAAAAAAGAGAATCAAATGGCGGAAAAAATTATGGGAAATTGTTTTTCTGCTCTCGTTATCACTTCTATTGTTTTAACCGTGCTCGTTCTTATTTTTCAAGAACCACTCCTTTATTTATTCGGTGCAAGTGATAATACAATCGTATATGCCAAACAGTACATCTCTATCTATGCAGTCGGTACGCTTTTTGTGCAACTGACTTTAGGATTAAATGCGTTTATATCCGCACAGGGCTTTTCTAAAATTAGTATGTTAACTGTTATTATTGGGGCAGTAACAAATATTGTTTTAGATCCTGTTTTTATTTTCGGTTTTAATATGGGTGTGAAAGGAGCTGCCATAGCCACTATTTTATCCCAAGCATTAAGTGCTATTTGGGCAGTTTGGTTTTTATCGAGCAAACAAAGTACCTTACACTTGAAAAAAGAAAACTTTAAAATCGTTCCTGCCATTCTTCTCCCATGTATCGCATTAGGAGTTGCACCATTTGCTATGCAAGCAACAGAAAGTGTCCTAGTTCTTTGTTTCAATTCTTCTTTATTGAAATATGGTGGCGACTTAGCGGTTGGTGCTATGACAATTCTTTCTAGCATTATGCAGTTTGCACTTCTTCCACTTCAAGGTATTACACAAGGTGGACAGCCAATTATCAGCTATAACTATGGTGCAAAAAATCTTTCTCGTGTAAAGAAAGCATTCCAATTACAGACGATTTCCTGTTTTCTTTATTCCAGTGTTTTATGGATTTTGGTACAATTATTCCCAACAATCTTTATCGGTATTTTTACTCCTGATAAAGAACTCACTCAATTAACCGTTCCTTCTCTTCGTATTTATATGGCAACTATTTTCTTAATGGGACTTCAAATTTCTTGCCAACAGACATTTATCGCTTTTGGTAATTCAAAGATAAGCTCTTTCTTAGCAGTATTTCGAAAAATTATCGTATTAATTCCATTGATTTACATACTGCCACACTTTTTATCCAATCAAGTAAATGCTGTCTTTCTTGCAGAACCAATTGCAGATACGATTGCTGTTTTAACAACTGTCACTTTATTCTATTTAGAATTTAAAAAACTATTAAAATCACAAAAAGAATAAGAAAACAATGAAAAAGACCTCTTTTAAGATATGAAGTAATTTCTATCTTAAAAAAGGTCTTTTTCTCTATTTTCCTAACTATAAGACTCCTTTTAGCCTTTTTATCAATTCTCCACCAATGATTCCAATGATGATTCCTGCTAATACTCCAGCAATCAATAGAATCGGTAAATAATAGAATAAACGGCTATTCTCCACTAAAAGGGCAGCAAAACTAATCTGCCCAATATTATGGGCCACACCACCTGCACAGCTAACCGCTACTGTTCCAAACTCTAATTTCTTTAAGAGCATCATAATCAGTAAACTGAGTAAAGCACCAGCTAGACTATAAAATATAGCAAATAAATTTCCAAATAAAAATCCAGCCAGTACAATACGAATAATGGAGATTGCAAACGCATCTTTCCATCCCATTAAAAATAGCGCTACAATGGTAATGAGATTTGCAAGCCCAATTTTAGCTCCTGGCACTCCTAGTGAAATAGGAATCAACGTCTCTACATAAGAAGCAACAAGAGCTAGTGTTACAAGAACACCATAATTTGCAACTTTTTTCACTTTTTGCTCTCTTTTATTGGGCAACACTATCAATCTCCTTTTGTGTAGTATTGGCTGTCACTTCCACAACGACTTTATGTGGAAGGCATACAATCGTTTCTCCAGATTTTTTTATACTTGCATGTTTCACACAAACTTTATCTGGACAATCCGCACTTTCCATTGACACAGCCCCATTTTCTATTTTCACAACGTTAACTCCATGTTCTGTTTTCACTTCTATTGTTTCGTCTTTTTCTAAACTTACCTGTTGATATACGGTTCCATCTACGGTAATTACCACTTGCTTCCCATCTTTTCTCATCATCATTACGAAGAAAAGACCAATTACTGCAATAATAACAATTCCAATAATCAAAGCCAGATCTTTTTTCTTCATCGTAGTTCCTCTCTCTTTTTACCTATGATATTTTTACTAAGTTCTCTTGCTTACCGCCTATTTTTTTTACCTAATAATAAAGTTATAAAAAAGATACACGAAGCTACAATCACAATCATTGGTCCTGTTGCAATTCCAAAATAATAAGAAAGAACTAAGCCTAATACACCAGAAACAATTGCAATCACAACCGAATAAAAATGATATGCTCTCATATTATATGCAATATTGCGCGCAGATGCTGCTGGAAGAATTAAAAGCGCATTAATAATTAATAAACCAACCCATTGAATGGATAACATAACAACAATAGCAATTAAAATGACGAATAAATTATCGATCCATTCCACAGGAATTCCTTTTGTTCTGGCTAAAGAGCGATTAATACTAATTGCATGAAGATGGTTAAAACAGAAGAACCAAAAACAAAGAACTGCAACAAATGCCACTAAAAGCCCAATAATCTCATGGCTTGTAATACTTAAAATATCACCAATTAATAAGCTATTATACTTAGCAAAGTTTCCTCCAAGTGATAAAATAGCAAGACCAATTGCCATACCACAAGAGGCGAACACACTAATAACTGTATCCGTTGATGCAATGCTTTTCTTTCGAATCCAGTTTAATAAAAGGGCAAAGATAACGCCGAATACCACCATAGACACTAAGGTATCCTGAATCCCTAATAACATTCCAAGAGCGATTCCAGTAAAAGCAGAATGTCCTAATGCATCGGAGAAAAACGCCATTTTATTATTGACAATCATAGTCCCTAAGACTCCAAAGATAGGGGTAATTAATAAAATCGCAATTAATGCATTTTGCATAAAATGATATTGAAACATTAATTTTCACCCCTTTCATAACGAATATTTCCAAACATCGCTTTAAATCTGCGACTATTAAACACTTCTTCTGGAGTTCCCTCTCCTACAATCGTCTCATCTAATAAAATAATCTTATCCGAATATTCATAAGCAAACTCTAAATCATGAGAGACAAGAATAATAGAAATATCGTATTCTTTTTTCAAGCGATCGATCTGTTTATAAAAAAGCATCATTCCATTTCGATCCATTCCAGAAATCGGCTCATCTAAGATCAATAAATTTGGCATTGGATATGTGGCAATGGACAACATGACTCTTTGAAGTTCTCCTCCTGATAAATCACCTAATGTTTTATCAATTAAGTTATCCGCTTCAAAAACAGCCAATTGTTTTTTTATCTTTTCATAGATCGTTTTTTCTCTAAAAAAACAAACTGGATTTTTACTCATATAGGAAGCAAATAAATCATATACCGTGGACGGGGTATTTTTATCAAAGGAAAGGTGCTGTGGCACATAACCAATTTTTAATTTAATTGGTTTGTCATCGCGAATATCACGGAATTTTATTTCTCCTTCATGGGGTATTTCTCCAATTAAAGCCTTTACTAAAGTAGATTTTCCAGCTCCATTTGGCCCAATAATTGTTGTCAATTGCCCACAGTGAATATGAATATTAATATTCCGAAGAATTTGCTCCCGATCGAGAGTCACTCCTAATTTTTCAACTTTTATGCAATGATATCCGCAACTATGCCCCATTTGACAACGCCTCCTTTAACACTCTTAAATTCTCTTCCATGGAGTTTAAATAGCTATTTTTCTCCATTTTTCCTGTAACACAAGAATCCAATGTAATATCATGAATCCCTATCTCTTTTTCTAATGTCTGTCCAATCTTTCCAGAATATTGTTTTTCTGAAATTAATAGATCGGCTCCTGAATGATCTACTTCATCAATCAGTTCTTTGATCTGCCCTGCACTAAGACCAGCATCCGTTTCCACCTCTAATGATTCTACTACTTCCATGCCAAGATCTTGCGCCATATAAGCAAATGCCTCGTGGAAAATAACAATTTTCTTTCCCTTGGTCTCTTCTTTTATTTCTTCTTCTAATCCTTTTAGATGCTCAATTTTATTTTTATATTCTTTTGCATTTTTTTGATAGATTTCTTTATTTTCTGGATTGTATTGACTAAGCTGATTTGCTACCACTTCGATTTGCTCCTCATAAAGATCAAGACTTAACCATGCATGGGCATTCCACTCACCATGATCATGATCTTCGTGATCGTGATCCTCATGATCTTCGTGATCGTGATCCTCATGATCGTGATCATGATCTTCATGGTCATGACTATGCTCTTCGGAAGGAAGCAAATTCAGTCCTTCTGTAGCATCGATTAATGTCAAAGAGTCAAGACCTTTTGTAGCATCTTCTAAAAATTCTTCCATGCCTGCTCCATTAATAATCATAACATCATTCTGTTCCATATTTACCATATCCATTGGTCTCATTTGATAATCATGGAGACAGCCTGTAGATGGACTCGCCAAATTACGAAGTTCCACATTTTCTGCTCCATCCACTAAATTCAATGCAAGAATATACATGGGATAAAAAGAAGTTAAAATTGTAAAAGTACCCTTTTTTTTCTCCTGCACCGCACTTTGGCAACCAGATAAAGTACCAATGGCTAAAATTGCACTAAGTGCGACAGCTAGAATTTTCTTTCTCACCAGTTCATCTCCTTTCTTTTGTTTCTCTCCTTCAGCCAAAATCTTTTAGTTCTTGCACCAACCTTCCAATTGGTAGTCCAACAACATTATAATAATCCCCTTTGATTTCTTTAATAAAGATTCCTGCTTTCCCCTGTATTGCATATGCTCCTGCTTTATCCATTGGCTCTTTACTAGCAATATAATCGAAAATCTCTTCCTCTTCTAGCGGATACATAGTTACTTTCGTTTCTTCATAGAAAACTTTTTTGTCCACAATCTGTCCTTCTTTTTTACAAATTATGCACACACCTGTAAACACAGAGTGGATTGCTCCACTCAAACGTTTTAACATCAAAAAGGCATCGTTTTCATCTTTTGGCTTTCCTAAAATAACACCTTCTATAGCTACAACGGTATCCGCCCCAATAATAATACCATCGAAACATTTCTCCGCTACATCACTTGCCTTTTGTAAGGAAAGTGACATTACTACTTTGGCTGGATTCGTTTCTGTTATCACTTCTTCTACATCACTTACCATAACATGATAGGAAAATCCTGCCTGTGATAACAACTCTTTTCTTCTTGGAGAACCAGAGGCTAAAATCACACTCTGTCCCTTTGTTAGTTTTTCAATCTGTTTCATTAACTTTTCCTTTTCTATTGTTTGTCATTACTCATATCTGGTTTTCCTATCAATTATAACAAACCACTACTCCGTTGATCAAATTATTATAACAATTTTCTTGTATTATTGTTGATAAAATTTTGCACAAACTGGTTGTAACATTCTCACCTTGCCCATTAAATCATCAAATTGAGCTGGTGTCAAGGACTGAGGACCATCACAAAGTGCTTTTTCTGGATTATTATGCACTTCAATCATAAGACCATCTGCACCTGCTGCAATGGCAGACATAGCTAATGGCTCTACCATAAATCGAAGTCCTGCTGCATGACTTGGATCAATAACCACTGGCAAATGGGTCATTGTCTTTAACATTGGCACTGCTGAAATATCCAATGTATTTCTGTATGCGTTTTCAAAGGTTCGAATCCCTCTCTCGCATAAAATAACGTTTTCATTTCCGCCAGCCATAATGTATTCTGCACTCATTAAAAGTTCTTCTAATGTATTGCAAAGACCTCTCTTTAATAAAATCGGCTTATCCAATTTTCCAAGTTCTTTTAATAATTCAAAGTTTTGCATATTTCTAGCGCCTACTTGAATCACGTCTACTTCTTCAAACAAGTCGATATGATCCATACTCATAATTTCCGTTACAATTGGAAGTCCTGTTTCTTTTTTGGCCTCTAATAACAGTTGAATTCCATCATCATGAAGTCCTTGGAAAGAGTAAGGAGAGGTTCTTGGCTTAAAAGCACCTCCTCTTAAAAGCCCCGCTCCTGATTGTTTTACCGCTTTTGCTACGCTAGTCATTTGTTCTTTTGATTCGATAGAACAAGGCCCTGCAATCACTTGAAAATTTCCACCACCTAAGGAAATGCCATTCACATCTACGATAGTTGGAAGTGGATGCATTTTTTTATTTGCTTTTTTATATGGTTCTTGAATTCTTTGTACTCGTTCTACAAACTGATATGCCTGTATTTGATCCACATCTAATTTGGCAGTATCCCCTATTAAACCGATTAAACTTTTAGAAGTACCCGTTGATTCATGTAATTGAAATCCCTGACTTTTTAACTCTTCCTTTAACTGAAAAACTTCTTTTTGTTCTGCATTTTCTTTTAATATAATAATCATTTCTCTTTTCTCCTTTTCCATACGATACTCTTTTTCTTTTCTCCTTTTTTCTCTTTTGTATATTAGATGACAAAAGCATGGCATTGCTTGTTGTTCAAGATGCCATGCTATCCCTATTCCTATCTCTCTCTTAGGTACTCAAGAATCTCCTGCGCATTTTTGTCAGGTTTTACTTTCTCATATACCTTTTCAATCACTCCATTTTCATCAATGATATAGGTTGTTCGAACAACTCCCATACTGACTTTTCCATAGAGTTTCTTTTCCTTCCATACATCAAATGCCTGTATCGCTTGTAGCTCTTTATCTGCTAAAAGGATAAATGGCAGTTCATGTTTGGTAGCAAAGTTCAAATGAGATTTTACGCTGTCTTTACTGATCCCAATCACAGGAACAGAGAGTTTTTCATATTCCTCATAGACATCGCGGAATCCACAAGCCTGTTTTGTGCATCCTGGTGTATTATCTCTTGGATAAAAATAGACTACGATTGGATTTCCTTTCCCATAATAACTGCTTAAAGTTACTTCATTCCCATCCTTATCATATAAAGTGAAATCTGGGGCTTTTGTCCCTACTGCTAACATGATTATTCTCCTTCCCTTTGTCATGGACTATAAGAAACTTACAACGCGTGTTCCTCATCATTTAAATTTTATTTTAAAATAAATTCAAATTAATCTCTATTCTATACTACTTTTTTTATTTTTTCAATACTTTATAACTTTATTTTGT
>UQVN01000148.1 GCA_900544525.1 uncultured Eubacteriales bacterium | reverse complement strand
CTGATATTTTATTTTCTATACCTGATATTTTATTTTCTATGCCAGCAATTTTCTCGTTTGTCTTTTCCGCTGATTTTTCTAACAGCATTGCAATCTGTTCTAAATCTCTATTTTCTAACATTTTATACCTCCTAAAATCATAAAATTCTATGCTTACTTACTCTATTCCTTTTCTTTAAACATTTCTATTATTTCTATTTCACATTCTGTGCTTTCAGTATATTGCACAGAATGTGAAACGTCAACAGAATATTATTCTACAAAAGCCAGTTCCGCCCCTTGGGTTGCCACATCTGGCAAAAATGTTCCTAAATTTGCAACCGGAATAAATAAATTATATCCCTCAAAACTTTTAAAACGTGCCAGAATTTCATCATTTTCAATCAATACATACTCTCTCTTATCTGCATTGTTTAAATAAATGCCACCCAGTCGGTAATATTTTCTTGCTTCTGCAAGCGTTTCTTTTTCGATTTCCTTGATACTCCTTGTCAGTTCTCCTTTTGCATTTCTGTACCTTTTCATGATTTTTCCTCCTTGTATTTATTTTTAGATATACAAATTTGTCTAGCAAAACTGATTTCCGGTTGACGGAAGTCTGGTGGGACTTACCTCAACCCGCAGGATATTCCTGCTATTTTCTGTTTTGCTGATTTCCGTATATCCGTTATCTGTATGGGACAACGCAAAAATGGCCAGAAATTAGGGGAATGACAAGGGGCAAGCGCAGCGCAGCTATGTACACCCCTTTTCTTACCCCTAATTTTAGGCTATGCTTTAAGTTCCCATACGACGGATATACGGAAGTAAACAGAATGCCACAGGAGCACCTGCGGGTGTACGTCTTAAATAGTTTATCGTTTAAGAATTTCGGGCAAAAATTCTCGGTAACTTGTCTCCGAGATGAAAGCCCGTTTTCTTTATCAAATTTATAGACTATATGTATCTATTAAAAATGATAATTATAGACTGATTTTACCTTATATGTTATACTATATGTATGAGGTGATATACATGAACAAATATATTCACGGAAGAACCTGTGTATATAATATTAACTATCATATCGTATGGTGTGTCAAATACAGGCACAAGGTTCTTACTCCGCAAATATGCGACAGACTGTATCACTTAATACAGGAAATCGCAGAGAAAAAAGGTTTTACTGTTGTAGATTGTAAAGTTGGTGAAGAAGACCATGTTCACTGTTTTGTGTCTGCTCCACCTAAAATTTCAGTAACTCAGATCGTGAAGTACCTGAAAGGGATTAGTGGCAATACTCTCCTGAAAGAATTCCCGGAGATAAGAAAATCTTTATGGAACGGTCAATTGTGGAATGGTTCCTATTTTTGCGAAACCATAGGTTCAACATCCGAAGAAAATATTCTTAAATACATAGAAAGGCAAAAAAACTGTCAGTTATGAATAAAGCAATCAAGTATCGATTATATCCTACAACGGAACAAGATATTCTGTTTATTAAGACCTTCGGCTGTTGCCGTAAGGTTTATAATCTTATGCTTAATGACAAGCTTGAAAGCTATAAGGCTACTGGCAAATTTGCATCTGTAACACCTGCCATGTATAAAAAAGACTATCCTTTCCTAAAGGAAGTAGACAGTCTTGCTCTTGCCAATGTGCAGTTAAACTTGCAAGCAGCTTTTCGTAATTGTTTCAGCAAAACAAGAAAAAAGAAAACCGGATTTCCGAAATTCAAATCGAAAAGACACAGCCGTAAAGCATACACGACAAATAACCAAAAAGGCACGGTTGCACTTATGGATAACAGGTATATTAAACTGCCTAAAATCGGCAAGGTAAAAGCTGTCATTCATAGACAACCCGAAGCTGACTGGATAATCAAATCAGCTACGGTATCACAAGATAGCGATGGCAAATATTACGCATCTGTACTTTTTGAATTTGCTGACATAGTACCTGCTTATACAGCAGATATCACAAACGCTGTTGGGCTGGATTATGCTTCTGACAGCTTATATGTTGACGATAAAGGCAATACTGGTACTAATCATAAATACTATCGTGAAAGTCATAAAAAACTTGCCAGGGCGCAAAGAATACTTTCTCGCAGACAGGGTTCTAAAAAGGGTGAAACTAAATCCAGTAACTATATCAAACAACTTCGCAAAATAAATAAAATCCATAGACATATCGCTAATCAGCGATTGGATCATCTGCATAAACAATCTACCGAGATAGCCAATCAGTATGATGTAGTTTGCGTAGAAAATCTAAATATGCGTTCTATGGCAAATAAGGGCTTTGGTAACGGCAAAGCAACTTTAGATAATGGATACGGTATGTTCTTATCCATGCTCGAATACAAACTCTTAGAACGGGGAAAACACTTCATAAAGGTAGATAAGTGGTTTCCGTCAAGCCAGATATGCCATTGCTGCGGAACCCTTCATCCTGAAATGAAAGATTTGTCTATCCGTACAATGCAATGTAATTGTGGTATTACAATAGGCCGTGACCAGAACGCTGCAATAAATATAAAAAATGAAGGGCTTCGCATATTAAAATGCGCATAAAGTCCCTAATGGTAGGCTGGGAACCAGCCGAACCGAAAGCTTGTGGACACTGTGTAAGACTTTGCAATACAGTTTTGTATTAGCCAAGCAGTGGTGGTTGAAGCAAGAAGCTCGGTAACTTGTTGCCGAGTAGTTCACAGAAAACTTACCATTCATTGAGGTTTATACTTATAAATACTAATGTTCAAGGATTTTGAACGGAAACATCCGGGTTGTAAAAAGAAACATTTAGGTAGTTAAAAGAAACGTTTAGGTAGTTGAAAGGAAACATTTAGGTAGTTTGATAGTGAATACACCTGAAAGAAACAAGCGCCTTGACATTGTTACCTTTTATAGTATAATAGTTATATCTTTATTAGAGGTAACAATTATGAAAAATATGTGTTTAAACAAAGAAAATCAGGTTGTTATGGCAAACGATTTAATTAAGAGTAAAAGCTGCCTCTCTTTGAATGAAATAAAATTGCTGCGCCTCACAATTATGCAGATTGTGAAGGAAGACAATGATTTCTATACATACAAAATATCTATTATGGAATTGGCAAAATTACTAGACATCCCCAGTACACATTTATATTCTGACGTATATGATATTTGCAGACATCTTTTACAAGAAGTCGTTGAGATTGGTGATGGAAACCCTAAACATAAATGGAAAATATTCCAATGGTGCAGTAGTTGCAGTTATAACAACGGAATTATTACAATAAAGCTCCACGAAGATTTACAGCCTTATTTAATACAATTAAAAGGTTACTATACACAATATGTATTAGAAGATATTATATTGCTCAAAACGATTTATGCAATTCGTATTTATGAACTAATACGTGAAGCAATGAAAGGGCAAAAGGTATATGCTGATAAAATAGCGATTATAACTTTAAGTGAGGAAACAATCAGAAAAGCAACCGGAACTGAAGACAAATATACAAAAATGAGTATGTTTCGAGCACGAGTTATTGATGCGGCATTAAAAGAAATCAATGCAAAATTAGGCTATAACATAAGTTATGAACCACTAAAATGCAGCCGAAAAATTGTAGGTTTCCGTTTTAAAATAGAGTCTAAAAACAATGGCAAGTAAACAATTTTCAGGTTAAAAATTATAAGGTGCTATAAATAGCACCCTATAATTTCTAATACACTATACACACTTTAATTGGCAAGGTGCTATAAATAGCACCTTGTTCATTTAAGCCTTATGTAATCCTCCATTTTCCCAAACAAATACATTATCTGATAAATATTCATTTGGCGATAACACTGTGTTATTTACTTCCTGTACCATTTTTTTGCATGATCTTATATCGTCTTTTGATTTATAAGGAACTGCAATAAATTCATGTATAGAACTGGGTAGTATAAGAAATTTAGAAGAAAACTGTTTTTCTAATTTATCCATTACTTTTTCACTAACCATAAGCGCTGCGCCTTCATCATTATCTTTTGTAGTTACAACCAATATTTTGATTTTCTTATCTGCTTCCTCTAACGGAAAATCTTCAATATATTCTTTTATAATATTTTCGATAGGTGCAATATAATAATGCTTTTCTAAGTTTTCTTTTGCGTATAAAAAGACTTCTTCTTTTGTCAGGTTGAGAGCTTTTAATAGATCATTTTTCACTCTTATTTTTCCAATACTTTCTCCAAACTCAATACGAATATAAAAAGTAATTGCCATATCCTCTAAAGGAATAAAGAAAATATCTTCTTGTTTTAGTCCTTCAATATTTCTATCTAAAGATATTAAACTCATATAGAGATTTCCTTTGATGTAATCCGTATTTTTCATTAAATTGATAACTTCCTCTTGTGTTGGCTGATCTCCTTCAAGAATATTTTCCATGTATTCAATCAGTTCTTTATCTGACATCTGAATAATACTTTCGTGATTGTAAACTATCGGATAAGTATTTTTACCCGGCTTTAAAAGGGCATATCCTTCTAACATCTTATTTATTTTCCAGCGCTGCACATATTTCACTGTAAAATTTTTCCCTTCTTCTTCTACAAGTTCATTTAATCTTTCTGCTCTCATTATCATTTTTTCTTTCATAATTAAAATCCTTTCTGTTTTTTATTAACAAGAACTAGGCTAATCCCAGTTCCTGTATTTTTGTGATATAGTTGTAATAATTCCAATTACTGCATTTAAAGCTTCCCCCCATGTAGCAGCTCCTTGAGTAGCTTTCTGCCTATGGAGCCATGAATAGAGATATTGATATTCTAGTCTTTCATGAGTATCAAAAACAAAACTCAGTTCTCTTTCCACATCTTCTCTGTTCCGTTCTAACATTTGAAGATTTTCTTCTGAAACATCAAGCGCTGTAATTGTCACAATGCCTTCTTTAACATCAATAGATGTTATTTCAACTGTCATGCTTTCACCTCCTTTTCAGTTTTATTTTGTGATATATTTTTTCGACAACTGAAGAACACGATATGTAGTTGTCAAGGTTCTAAGCAACTTGTTTGTTGCTTATGAGTCGTTTTCATCACAGGCATTATTCTTTGCGTCAATGAGCAAGGTGTTTCTATTGAAACACCGATACGCCGTAGGGCAATCATTGACGCAAAGGATAGACTGTGATATGCCTCCAGAACGAATGGAAACTTACGTTGCCTATGCTGAAAAAAAAGTGTTTCATTTATAAGCAACAGACAAATTGCAGAACCGCTGACAACACCATTCGTTCTTTTTTCTAAAAAAGTATTAAAATCAAGCTGTCATATAAAGGCGTGACATTGTATAGCAATTATATAGTAATTTGCTTGCTTTTTATGTTTTTTTGCTATAATAAATGTATAGGGCAGGGACTGCCCGAATTAACGCCTGTGGAGATGGTAGGTTACGAGGTCTATGAAGCAGGAAGCCCATTGGCTTTAGGAAATGGGTAGTTCACATTTTGCAATGCAGTACTCATTATAGAGATAAATAAGCAACATTTTTTCTGCAACAACCATATTTTTTCTTTTTAGGAAAGGGAACAAAAAGGTAGGTGCTATTTATAGCACCTACCTTTTTTAACTTAAATACCATAAACCATTTTCGAAGAAAAATATCTCCCGATAGGCATATAAAGTTTGACGGACCTTCTCCTTTACATGATGATTTTTTTCTGCTTTTTTATATCCGTAAACCTGCTGGTAAATACTATGTAGCTCTATTTTCCCACCAGCTTTTTCTATAATATCCGCAATCACATCTTTCCATGTTACACTTTCCAGATTACGGATATCTGCTATTCTGTTGACTGCAAATTGTACTGGATAAATCAAATCCTCTGCCTTCTTTAACAGTAAAACATATTCATGCTGTATACGAATAAAATTTTCATTCACATATTGATATTTATTACTGGTGCAATTATGCTGTACTTTTATGACAATATTCTCAATGATACCCGGTTTCGCAATTTCTAAAAGCATACTATACAACCTTCCCTTTTTCTTCAAGTCTCCCATTAAAACTGCCATGTGTCCCCCTTTTTCTAAAGAGGCAAACTGTTTTATCATGCAAGCATTTAATTTTTTAATAAAATCCTCCCAATTTCTACACTGTGATAAATCTACTTCATTTGCACAGATACCGTATTTCTTCTCTATGTCTGATGCTGCATACATATTATCTGCATATCTTATCATATTATGATAGGGCGGATGCCAGAAAATAAATTCATTTCTTTCCGGAACATCCATATTTAAAAGGTCAAATCCTTGATTTAAGTCATAGACATTCGCCTTTATATTTTTCCTGTCTGCCACGTCTTTTGTTGTTCCTGAACCACACATATAATCACTAATATTTTTCACTTTGTAAAAATCAATTAAATCCTCAATTAACCTCGGTGAACAGTTTCCTCTATAATGGCTGTTCCCGCCAATTCCTCTGTCTTTATAAGACACTATACTTTGCATATCCTTTCTCCTTTAGATTATTTTTTTATTTCGCAATATTGGTGTGATAAGCTTCTCTATTGGTCTTCTCTGTGCCCCCTCTCCTAAAAAAGAAAATTGAATGTATTGTTTTTACACCATTTTAAAATTGGGTGCTATAAATAGCACCCACCCATACTTTCCTTATAAATAGTCTTTCTTGGCTTATAAAAGCTCATTTTCTTTCCGGAAGGAATAATATTCTCCACTACCTATGATAATAAAATCATCCAATGGAATTTCTAACAATTTTGCTGCATTCATAATCCTTTTACAAACATCCCTATCCTGCCCACTGGGTAATATATTTCCTGATGGATGGTTATGTACTATGATAATATTTGCAGCTCCAATGAGCAGAGCTCTCATAAAAATTTCTCTATTCGATAACAATGCAGTATTTATCGTTCCATGCGATATTTCAAAAACACCGATGAGTGATTTTTTAGTATCGTATGCAAGCATAAACGCATATTCTTCCGCTTTTTTATCTAAGCGTAATTCTTTTATAGAAAATTCAAAAACTTTTTTGCAATCTGTCATTGCATCTGTATAAATTATTTTTTTACCACGAACTAAAACAGTTCTTTTATTTCTTAATTCAGCTTCATAAAAATATGGCATTTACATCCTCCTAATAATTGATTTTGTGGTTTCTCAGAAATTAGCCTAAAAAGCAGTATTTCTAAAATCACCCGTATTAAATTTTCGTATATTTTGCTGTATGGGATAACGATAAACAATCCCGGTAAGCAGAAGAAACACAAGGGCGAAGCTCTGTATACCCTTGTGTTTCTTCTGCTTATCGGGCATGGTCGTTTCCCCATGCAGCCATATACGAAAAAAATCGGTGATTTTGAAATGCTTAAAAAGGTATCCGCTTTACTTTGCGCTCCTCTCCTAAAAAAGAAAATCATCTATTCTTATCTCTTTACATCTTTGCCTTTTTCCTATATAATTTAAAATCATAATATTTTTTCAGTCCACTTTTGGTTGCCGCCGGGTGGACTTCTTTTTCATTAAAATTTCCCATCTTCTGACTTTTTCGATACAGCAAAATATCATGTACGAAATTATTCCTACTGAAAATATTTGTCCTGTAAAGCTCATATTATTAGGCATTTCAAATACAGTATTAAATAATAATGCCGTTCCAAGTAAAGCCTGTGTAACACTTTCTCTGTGCATTTTTCATTCCTCCATTCTGATAATTTATTTTCCTTTGTAACAATTATATTTTATCACTAATTTTAGTGAATGTCAATGCGTTTTTCACTATTATTTGTGAATATATATGTTGACTTTTTCACGGATAATGCTACTATATTGTATATAATCATAGTGGAGGAATATAAAATCGACATAATAGAAGAACTGGAGAAAATTGGTGTGAACACAACAAAAGCCCGGGAAACTGGAATTTTCGGGCAATCAACTATGAAAAAATTTAAAAATAAAGATACTTCCATTTCTTTAGATAATCTTAATCGACTTTGTGCAATCTTGGAAATGCAGCCACGAGATATCATAAAATACATTGAAACAGATAACGATAGAGAAAAT
>UQVN01000147.1 GCA_900544525.1 uncultured Eubacteriales bacterium | reverse complement strand
TTCGAAATAAAACACTAAGCGTTACATGTTTTTTATTGAATAAATCCAACACAATATGAGAAAGTTCTCCAATTAAAAATGCACATAAAAATAGGTTAGGAAGGAAATATAACAAAAAAGTATTTAATATAACAAACTCTATGGAATGGGTAAAAGATCGATGAGGTGTGGTACTTCCGTACCAATACAGTAAAAATAAACTAGCAAGACATATTACATTCCACCAATTCCACGAATCAAATACTCGAAAGAAATCCTTTTCCTTCCCAAGTAAGATTGCAATAAGTACTAAAGCAAGGAGTAATTCTACTGCCTTTTTTACCGTCCGAAAAAGAACAGCTCCTTTACTTTTTCTCGTATCAATATCTAAAATCAATCCTCCAAGAGCCCCAAAAGAAGCGCATATTATGGTTGCGCTAATACGATTTGTTGGTAAAAAAAATAGCGATGAAGTTGCTCCAATTATCATATGTGTTTTTCCTGACATTTTCCTTTATGGAATCTTAATTGTTCGATTCCTTTCCTCTCTTTTTATTTTCACCACCGCTAATTCATTGGTCAAATAGAATATTGTTTTTCTTTTTCTCCATACTCTTTTCGGTATTGAGCTGGTGTCATACCAGTATGTTTTTTAAAAACGGTACTGAAATAGCTTTGTGAATTAAATCCTAACTCCCTCCGAATACTCTCAAGATCCTGTCTTTTGGATACTAACATTGTTTTTGATACTTGAATCTTTTGTTGCTGAATGTAAGTGACAAGAGGAATTCCCTCTTGTTTATGAAATACATAGGAAATATAGTCTTTATTTGCATGAATGGTATTTGCAATTTCCTCTACTGAGATTTTTTCATAAATGTGCAATTGTACATACTTTTTACATCGCTCCACAATTGTCCTCGTTTTCTTTTCCCTCTTATGAAATTCTATTAAATAGACAAATCTCTCTTTTGCACATTCTAATAAATTTTGTATGTCTTGCACCGTACTCAATTTCTCTAACATCTGAATACAAGCCATTCTCATAGCAAAAGCATTTTCGATTGGAACCTTTTTTTCAATAGCAGTTCTTGTAAATATGGCAAGTAAACTAATGGCTATATATTGACTCATCTGAAAAGCATCTTTTGCATCCATCATCATACTTTCTAATTGATTACTAAAATAAGTAGAAGAAGAAAGCCCATATTTTCCTTCCTTAATCTCTTTTAACATTCCTTCTTCATAACAAATAAAATTATATTTTAATTTCTCTCCTTCTTTAGAAGAAATTTCCTTTTGATACTTTGCTATTAATTCCTCTTGTAACCACTGTTCCTTCTTATTCATAAGTCCTCTCTTTCCCTTCCCCAAAATTCAGCCTTTTCATTATATCACAAGAGTGTTCCCTTGCGAATATAAGAATTTTTTCTCTTGAGGAATATTTTTATTTACTTTCGAACGTCCGTTTGTTATCATTATACCTAGCAAACAAATGTTCGTCAATACCTTTTTCCATTTTTTAGAACATTTGTTTGTGAATACAAAATGACGTAAACAATGACAAGTACGGCTTTGCAAACTCCTCACGTTCGCAGACAGTGGCCATATGTGAGCATAAAGGTTTCCATATGGCTCATTATCTTCGTGTAAAAAAATAATGAGAAACTCACTTTGTGAGTTTCTCATCGAATTCGGTAATAAAAAACTAGAATGTAATGGCTTCTTTTATTTCTTGCACATACTCCTTGACATACGGCACACAATTCTTTCCGTATTTTTCACATAATTTAACAATAGCACTTCCTATAATAACACCATCTGACAAATGTGCCATTTGCTTTGCCTGTTCTGTAGTTGAAATTCCAAACCCAATAGCACAAGGAATTTCCTTTGTTTCCTTTACAAGCTCTATCATTTTATTGACATCGGTTGTAATTTCTTTTCGAACCCCTGTTACTCCTAAGGAGGATACACAATAAACAAATCCTTCTGCCTCTTTTGCAATTCGTTTAATCCTTTCCTTTGATGTGGGTGCTATAAGAGAAATAAATATTATTTGATATTTTTTACAAACCATATGAAATTCCTCTTTTTCTTCCAATGGTACATCTGGTAAAATCAATCCATCTATGCCAACTTCTGCTGCTGTTTTTATAAAAGATTCAATTCCATAGGAGAAAACAACATTTGCATATGTCATAAAGACAAGTGGAATATTAGAATTTTTTCGAATGCTTTTTACCATTTGAAAAATTTTATCAGTCGTTACACCTACCTTTAATGCTCGAATATTCGCTTCTTGAATCACGATACCTTCTGCTGTTGGATCTGAAAAAGGAATTCCTAACTCAATTAAGTCCGCCCCCGCCTGTTCCATCGTATAAACTAATTGCTCAGTCACTTCTAAAGACGGATCTCCACAAGTAATAAAAGGAATAAATGCCTTTTGATTGTTAAAAATACGTTCTATTCTATTTTTATTCATATAAATCCTCTCCTCTATAGCGTGCAATTGCTGCACAATCTTTATCGCCTCTTCCAGAAATATTGATCACGATAATTTGATCTTTTGTCATTGTTGGTGCTAATTTTTTTGCATAAGCTACTGCATGAGCGCTTTCGACGGCTGGAATAATCCCTTCTACCTTTGCTAAATATTCAAATGCTTCCACCGCTTCTTCATCCGTTATTGCCACATACTCTGCCCTTCCAATATCATATAAATACGCATGTTCTGGACCGATGCCTGGATAATCAAGTCCTGCTGAAATGGAGTAGACTGGGGCAATTTGCCCATATTCATCTTGACAAAAATAAGATTTCATTCCGTGAAAAATTCCTAGCGTCCCAGTTGCTATTGTTGCAGCCGTCTCTTTTGTATTAACTCCTCTTCCTGCTGCTTCACATCCAATTAATTTAACGCCCTCTTCCTCTATAAAATGATAAAAAGCACCGATTGCATTGGAACCTCCTCCAACACAGGCAAGCACAGCGTCTGGAAGTTTTCCTTCTATTTCCAATAACTGCTCTTTGATTTCTTTTGAAATAATCGCTTGGAAATCTCTTACAATCATTGGAAACGGATGTGGTCCCATACAAGATCCCAAGACATAATGCGTATCCTCTATCCGATTTGTCCACTCTCTCATCGTCTCTGATACCGCATCTTTTAATGTTCCTGTTCCTGAAGTGACAGAATGAACCTTCGCTCCTAACAATCTCATCTTATATACATTTAATGCCTGCCTAAGAATATCTTCTTCTCCCATATAAATTTCACATTCCATTCCCATAAGTGCTGCTGCCGTTGCCGTTGCCACCCCATGCTGTCCTGCTCCTGTTTCCGCAATAACACGAGTTTTTCCCATTTTTTTTGCCAATAGTACTTGCCCTAATACGTTATTAATTTTATGAGCTCCCGTATGATTTAAATCTTCCCTTTTTAAATAAATCTTTGCTCCGCCTAACAATTGGCTCATCTTCTTTGCATAATAGAGTCTTGAAGGCCTTCCTGCATATTCATTCAAAAGAGTTGTCAATTCCTTTTGAAACTTTTCATCCTCTTTATAATATTCATAAGCATTTTCTAATTCTTGTATTGCATTCATTAATGTCTCTGGAATATACTGTCCTCCATGAATTCCAAATCTTCCTTTCCTCATATTCTCTCTCCTAACAATATCCACTGCTTTTTTTATTTTTTTCTCATCTTTTTGCCCATTTGTTTCCAGTCGACTATTAAAATCAATTACAAATGGATTTAATTGCCCTAAAGCTTCTTCTACATTTTCTACTCCAATTCCACCAGCTAAAAAGTAATCCCGTTCCATCGTTTTCACTAACTCCCAAGGAAATGTTTTTCCACTCCCACCTTCTCCTTGATCCAGTAAAACATAATCTGCCTTACTATTTTTGGCCCTTTCTACATCCTCCTTTTTATTAATAGAAAAGGCCTTTATAATTGGAATGCCACTTTTTTCTTTTAATGTCTGAATATATAGATCATCTTCTCTTCCGTGAAGCTGTATCATTGCTAACTGTAATTCCTCTTTGATAGCAAGAATAGATTCTATCGATTCATCTACAAAAACCCCAATGATTCCTATTTGCTTTTTTAATTTTTCTTTTAACTTTCTCGCTGTAGCAAGAGAAATCGAACGGGAACTTTTTTCTACATGAAAAATAAATCCACAATAATCTGGTAAAATCTCATTTAATATTTGAACTTCCTTTTCATTTTTTATCCCACATATTTTTATCTTGATCATAACTCCTCCCTTTTCCTATTTCACAATAATTCCAATATTTGAAGTGTTTTTTCCTTTTTTAACCGTTCCTTAATTTTTCCAACTCTGCTTTTTTATTTTCAGCGCGCATTAAGATCTCTCCGATTAATACCCCATCTACCTGATATTCTCTTAATACTTGGATTTGTTTAGGTGTTGTAATTCCACTTTCGGATACAAATAAAACATCTTTTGGAACTTCTGCTCTTATAGCAAACGTGTGGTTAAAGTCAACTTGAAACGTTCTTAAATTGCGATTATTCACTCCGATCATGGACGCATTTGCTTTTAATGCTCTCATCACTTCGGCTTTTGAATGAACTTCCACTAGCGCAGATAATCCAAGTTCTGATGCCAATTGCTGATACTCTGTTAATTGTGCATCGTCTAAAATAGAACAAATCAATAAAATTGCAGAAGCGCCTATTGCCTTTGCTTCATATATCATATATTCTTCTATTACAAAATCTTTTCGAAGAATTGGTATTTTCACTTCATTTGCAATTGTTTCCAAATATTCATCTTTTCCTTGAAAATAATAAGGCTCTGTTAAACAAGAAATAGCTGCCGCTCCTGCTTCTTCATATTCTTTTGCAATTTTCTTATAAGGAAATGTTTCATCGATTATACCTTTTGAAGGAGATGCTTTTTTTATCTCACAAAGAAATGATATATCTGGTTGCTTTAGTGCACGTTCAAATAAAAAAGCTTCTTTTGTTTTTCTCTTTTCTGCTCGCTCTCTCACTTCAAAAAGAGGATATAATCTTTTCTTTTCGCAAATTCTTTCCTTTGTTCTTTCTGTAATTTCCTCTAAAATATCCATATCTCCTTCTTCCTTTCATAGTGAATTGACTTTTTGACTTTCTTCAATTAATTGCTCTAATTTTCTTTTTGCTTCTCCTGAATCAATTAGTTCTTCTGCTCTCCTGACGCCTTCTTCTAATGAGTGTGCCTTTCCAGCGATATAAATAGCGGCTCCTGCATTTAAACAAACAGCATTCCTCTTTCCTCCTTTTTCTGTGCCTTCTAAAATGGCCCTCGTAATTTCTGCATTTTCTTTTGGACTTCCTCCTATTATTTCCTCTCTTTTACATCTTGTATATCCAAATTGCTCTGGCATAATCTCATAAGATTGAAACCATCCGTCCTTAATTTCACATAGGAAAGTAGAGTCACTGATAGAAATTTCATCCAATCGATCCCTTCCATATACAACCATTCCTCTTACTACACCAAGCCTTGCCATTACTTGTGCCAATGGTTCCACTAATGCTTCTTCGTATACACCCATTAACTCTAAATTAGCTCCTGCTGGATTAGATAAAGGCCCTAAAATATTAAAAACAGTCCGAATTCCTAGCTCTTTTCGAATTGGCGCCACATATTTCATAGCAATATGATAGTTTTGAGCAAATAAAAAACAAATTCCAATTTGATTCAACAACATAGCGCTCTGGTTCGGTGTCAAATTCAAGTTCACTCCTAAGGCTTCTAATACATCCGCTGCTCCACTTTTTGAAGATGCCGCACGATTTCCATGCTTTGCTACAGGAATACCAGCTGCCGCTATTACGAACGATGCTGTCGTAGAAATATTAAAGGAATTCGCCCCATCTCCACCTGTTCCCACGATTTCCAATGCATTTTTCTCATGCAACAATTTAATACAATGCGCTCGCATTCCTTCCGCTGATGCGACAATCTCATCAATAGTCTCTCCCTTTAAAGAAAGAGCGGTCAAATAAGCGGACATCTGCACTGGCGTTGCCCTTCCTTGCATAATTTCATGCATAACTTGTTTTGCTTCTTCATACGATAAATTTTCTTTTTTTGATAAGGTTACAATGGCTTCTTTTATCATAGTTTCCCTCTTTTCTATTGAAAAATAATGTTTCTTTTCTATTCATCTATCAATCACTTTCTTCTCTTGCTAGTTCAATTGCTTTTATCATAGCTTGCGCTTTATTTTTACATTCCCAGAATTCATTTTCTGGAATGCTATCTTCTACAATTCCAGCTCCAGACTGAACACATACAATGTCATCTTTTTTATAGATGAGACGAATGGCAATACAAAGATCCGCATTTCCTGCGAAATCAAAGTAGCCGATTGCCCCTCCATAAATTCCTCTTTTTTCTCCTTCTAATTGTTCAATGATTTCACATGCTTTTCTTTTTGGAGTTCCAGATAAAGTGCCTGCTGGTAACACTGCATCCACAATATCCAAAACTTGTTTTTCTTTTTTTAATTTTCCTGAAATTTTTGAGCTAATATGCATTACATGAGAATATTTTACAACTTCCATATACCGTTCTAATAAAACGGTTCCAGACTCACTAATCTTTTCTAAATCATTTTTTCCTAAATCCACAAGCATATTGTGTTCTGCTCTTTCTTTTTCATCTGCTAGCAATTCTCTTTCCAATCGTTCATCTTCTTCCTTTGTCTCTCCTCTTTTTCTTGTGCCAGCAAGTGGAAACGTCATAAGTGTATTATCTTCTAATTTTACAAGTGTTTCAGGTGAAGCTCCTGCAATTTCCACACAATCATTAGAAAAATAAAACATATAAGGTGATGGATTTAAAGCTTTCAATGTGCAATAACTATCAAAAAGACTTCCCTTTGCCTTTGCTTTCATTGGATTGGATAAGACCACCTGCGAAATATTCCCTTCTCGTATCCACTCTTTTACTTTTTTTACCATTTGTTCAAACTGTTCTTTTGAAAATTTTAATTTCAATGGTTCCTTTAATTCCAATGGCGCAAAGAAAGCTTTCTCCTCAGATTTTAACAATTGCTCCATTCGCTCTAGTTCTTCTTTCGCCTTTTCATATTCTACTTCCAATTGTTTTGATTCTCCTTTTAAAGAAACACCAGTAATCAAAATAATTTTTTGCCTAAAATGATCAAATACAATTACTTGATTCAATAACATCAAGTCAATGTCTTCCATTGTTTCTTCTGTTGCTTCTTTTTTCTTTTGTAAACTTGGCTCTGCATATTTAAAATATTCATAGGAAATATAGCCAACAAATCCACCTGTAAATGGTGGTAATCCTAAAATCTTTGGACTTTTATATTCTTCTAATAGTTCCATTATCTTTTCTTTTGGATGAACAACTTCTTCGGTTATTATCACTTCATTTCCATTTTCTCGTTTTCTGATTTTCAATATTCCATCTCCACAAGTTAACTCCAAAGTAGGATCATATCCTAAGAAGGAAAACCTTCCCCTCTCTCCACTGGCCTTAGCACTTTCTAGCAAATAACATTGTTTACTCACTTTTCTTACTATCTGCATAACCTCTATTGGAGTAAATCCATTTGAACAAATTTCTTTGCAAACAGGAACTCGTTGATATTGATTTTCCTGTTTTATTTTTTTTACCTCTTCCATTGTTGGATACATCATAAACCTCCTTCTTTTTACTCACCTTACTGCTTTATCTATGGCACCTCATGGTTTGTATATACTGCTTTTTTATGTGAGCATAAATGCTCTCACATAGCTTTGTCTTTGCACAAAAAAAACCGCCCCTGATCAACTCAAAAAAGAATTGATCAAGGACGGGTCGTCACTTTTTCCCGCGGTGCCACCTTGATTCATGGAATCACTTCCACACTCTTAGCAAGATACTAACATATCTTCGACAACTTACGTATGTCCAACGTCATAGAATACTCAGTCTCCCGACTTTTGACTATGCCCTCAGCGGTCCATTTGGCAGTCTGCTGTTCCATCTGGCTCTCACCTACCCAGATTCTCTGTGCGCGCACGGCTACTTTGATCTCCGCTTC
>UQVN01000146.1 GCA_900544525.1 uncultured Eubacteriales bacterium | reverse complement strand
ATATATGATTATAATATTTTATTTCGTATTGTTCAGTGAACGATATGGAAGATTTGCACACGAAGATTATCGTTATAATTTAGAGTTATTTAAAGAAATTAAACGTTTTATTATATACAGGCATTATTTTTCCTTTGAGGAAATCATTACAAATTTATTTGGAAATGTATTTGCATTTTCTCCTTTTGGGGCATTGCTACCATTTGTAAGAAAACAAAAGACAGGATTCATTTCTGTTTTATTTGCAACTTTTTGTTTTAGTTTTGTAATCGAATCCATGCAGTTGATTTTTCGAGTAGGTGTCTTCGATGTCGATGATTTACTAATGAATACAATTGGTGGAGTGATTGGTTATATAGTTTATAAGATAGCGAGGAAGATATACTATGGGTGGAAGAGACTCGTATAATTTTACCGATGGAGGTAGTTCTAAAAAGGGGATTGCTTCTGTTATTATGAGCTTAATTTGTATTTTTGTACTTCTGTTTTTTATGGTTCGTTCTGTTACAAAGCCATTGATCGTTTCAGAAGGACTGGTAGGAATTTATGCCTTTATTATTGGAATTATCAGTTTTTCATTGGCGTTTTATAGCTTAAAACAAGAAGATACAAAAAGAGGCTGGACCGTTGCGGGAATGTGTCTTTCTGGTCTTTTAATCGCGTTTTGTATTCTTCTCTTTGGATTAGGAGTATAAGGAAGAAAGGGGATTGTTTTCATTTTGAGACAATCCCCTTTTTTGTGTCTACACGAGAACAAGAAGTTATATTTTTTTGTATTTGGAAAAAAATAAGAAAAGGGAAATCAGAAATATTCCGAAAACTTGCAAAGAGTTTGAGCGTTGTATATAATGAGGGAAGAAACTAAAAAGGGCGTTTCGTTCCTTGTGATAGGATAGAGAAAAATGGATAAGGAGTGAAAAATGGAAAGTATAGAACGAATGGAACGGTTTGAATTGGTTCGCGAAAGGATTCGGCTGATTCCTTTAGAAAAGGAAATCGAGGAACCTTATGGGACTTATTTCAAAACGATGAGCATTTTCATTGATCAGATGGCACAGCTCTATGAATGTTGTGCCAATGGAACATATCATATGTGTTCGTTAAGGGAGAAAGAAAGGTGGAGTTTTCTTTGTGCCAAAGGAGAGCAAAAAAAATATGAAAAGGAAGAAATAGCAAAACAGCTATTAGGGGAAGAATTTGGTGCCATCTTTTCTTTTCTGACAAGAGAGTGGAAAGCGCTTTATACCTATGCGATTCAACAAAACTTGTACTGCTTTATGATTTATATGGAACTTTATATGGAGCTTTATACGATCTTTGAAGATAGTGCAAAAGAACAAGAACGTGTGCCATATAAAAGGGTAAAAGAAGCCTTGTACTGGTTTTTTAGCGATTATTCCGATGTTTTTATACCGATGAGAATAAAAGAATGTTTTTCTAAGGAAAATAGGAGGCTTGATTGGATTTTAAAAGAAAATCAAAAGAAGGATGGTTCCTATCTTTATGAAATGGGAGGAGAAGTTACCGAAAAGGAAAGAAAAAGAGCGGATCATGTTCTTTCTCTTTCAAAAGAAGAAGTGGGAATAATTTGTGAGAAGAAATTACAGCCATTTGTAGAATGGTATTTGGAGCAAAAAAAAGGAACACAAGAGGAAATATTTCTCATGCATTATGAAAGAGGACAGGAACGGTTCGTAGAAGAGATAAAAATTCAATTACAAGAAAAAGGCATTTGCATGATTCCTTATGAAAAACCAGTGGGACATTGTAATCGACAAGAAATTTTGGTTTCTCTTTTTGATGGAAAGGAAGAGGAAATAAGAGAAGATTTATTTCTTTATATTGATAAAGCCTTTATAGAAAGGGTGTTATCGGTCACAAAGACTGCCTATGAAGAGTGGAAAGAATCATTAAAACAATGGTCAGGCGTGTTCTTTTTGGAAGCACTAGAAAGGGAAGAAGAGGAAGAAATAAGCCTTAAATGGGTTGTTGGAAAAGATAGGCTCATGCAGAGGATAAGGGAAAACATCGAGGAAGAACAACAGATTCTTTTGGCACAAAAAAAGATTCAAAAAGAGGAAGGACAAGGAGGTGAGGGGGAAGAAGAGCAGAAAATGATTCAGAGGGAAGAGAGAAAAATAGATTGGTATCTGGAATTAAAACAGGGGCAAATGCGATTATTAGAACAATATGTTGAAAATTAAGTAAGGGAAAAGCGTATTGTTGTAAAAGAAAAAGTCATAGAAAAGAAGCATAAGGAGAGAAAAACAATGAAGAAAATAGGAATTGTTGGTGGCGGTCAACTTGGAAAAATGATGATCTTAGATGCAAAGAGAATGGATTATTATTTTGTAATTCTCGATCCAACGCTCAATTGTCCTGCACATAGCATTGCAGATGAACATATCATTGCAGAATTTGATGATATGGATGCTATGTTACAGTTGGCGGATAAAGTGGATGTAGTGACTTATGAATTTGAGCATATTAGTGTAGAGGCATTAAAGGCGATGGAAGAAAAAGGAACTCCTGTGTATCCGTCCAGTGAAACTCTTCGTCATATTCAAAATAAGTACCACCAAAAAAGTTGGTTGCGTCAACATGGAATTCCAGTTCCAGATTTTATTGCTATTCATTCCATTGAAGATATGGAAACGGCAGAAAGAAAATTTGGATATCCATTGATTTTAAAAGCTTGTACTGGGGGCTATGATGGAAAAGGAAATGCTGTTATAAAGAAAAGAGAGGACATAAAAGAGGCATATGAATCGTTAGGAGGAGGAAAAGTGCCTCTTATGGTAGAAGAATATGTTCCATTTTTAAAAGAAGTATCGATTTTGGTTTGCCAAAGTTTAAATAGGCAAGTGGAAGTATTTCCAGTAGCAGAAAATATTCATAAAAATAGTATTTTAGATGAAACTTTAGTTCCTGCGGATATTACGGAGGAAATGAGGGAAAAAGCATTTGAAATTGCTAAAAAAACTTCTTATGTATTTCAAGCGATTGGTATGCTTTGTATTGAATTATTTATTACGAGCGATGGAGAAGTGCTTGTTAATGAATTAGCTCCACGCCCACATAACTCTGGACATTACACGATTGAAGGCTGTTATACTTCTCAATATGAAAATCATATTCGTGCTATTTTAGGACTCCCTCTTGGAAATACAAATTTAATTCGTCCGACTGTTATGAAAAATATTATTGGTGATAAGAATGGGAAAGCCAATTTACATGGTTTAGAAAAAGCTTATACTTATCCAAATGTACAAGTACATATTTACGGAAAGGAACAAGTAAAAGTTGGAAGAAAGATGGGGCATATTACTGTGACAGCACAGACGCTAGAAATGGCATTAGCCGAAGCTCGCTATGCCCACTCCAAATTATACTTTTCAGAAGAAGAATAAAATGTGATTTTTTAAAGGCTAGGAACTTATGTTTCCTAGCCTTTAAAAAATCGGTCGATTAATCAATGGAAATTGCGTAAATAATCAATGGAGAATTGTAATCTTGTTGCACAAATGATACAATAAGCTGGAAAAGACAAAAAATGTTCTGGAAAGTGATAGGAGGACAAGATGAGTGCCAAAGTAGGAATTATTATGGGAAGTGATTCAGATCTGCCTGTTATGGCTAAGGCGTGTGAAATGCTTGATACATTACATATAGAATATGAGTGTACCATTGTATCAGCGCATCGTACACCAGAGCGCCTGTATGAGTATGCAAAGACGGCAAAACAAAGGGGAATTCAAGTGATTATTGCAGGAGCAGGAGGAGCTGCCCATCTTCCAGGTATGGTAGCATCCATGACAGTTCTTCCAGTTATTGGTGTACCAGTGCAGACAAAGGCATTAGGAGGAGTGGATTCTCTTTATTCTATTGTACAAATGCCACCAGGGATTCCTGTTGCAACAGTAGCCATTAATGGAGCATTAAATGCAGGGCTATTGGCGGGAAAAATTTTGGCCATCAGTGATGAAGCGTTAAGTGCTAGAGTAGAGGCGTATGCAAAAGAATTAGAAACGATGGTAGTTGATAAAGCTGAGAAATTAGAAACCATCGGCTATCAAAGCTATTTGCATAAAGAGTAAGCCAAACGAAAGCAATCAATGAAAAAGGTGTATTTCAATTTTTAATAGGAAGCAAAAAAGATAAGAAATTATAAAAAACGTATTTCATTCAGGAGGATTAAAGATGGATTACAAGAACGCTGGCGTAGATATTGAAGCAGGTTATAAATCAGTAGAATTGATGAAGAAACATGTACAAGCTACCATGAGAAAAGAAGTTTTAACGAATCTTGGAGGGTTTTCTGGAGCATTTTCCATGAAAAAATTTAAAGATATGGAAAATCCTACTTTAGTATCTGGTACAGATGGAGTTGGAACAAAATTAAAACTGGCTTTTTTATTGGATAAGCACGATACCATCGGAATTGATTGTGTAGCGATGTGTGTGAATGATATTGCTTGTGCTGGCGGTGAACCATTATTTTTCTTAGATTACATTGCGTGTGGTAAAAACTTTCCTGAAAAAATTGCTACGATTGTAAGTGGAGTAGCAGAAGGTTGTATTCAGTCTGAGGCAGCTTTAATTGGTGGCGAAACAGCAGAAATGCCTGGTTTTTATCCAGAAGATGAATATGATCTTGCAGGCTTTGCTGTTGGAGTGGTAGATGAAAAAGATTTGATTACAGGAAAAGAAATAAAAGAAGGAGATATTTTAATTGGAATCGCTTCTTCTGGTATTCACAGCAATGGATATTCTTTAGTTCGTAAAGTATTCCCAATGGAGAAAGAACAATTAAATCGTTATTATGAAGAGTTAGGAAAGACATTAGGAGAAGCTCTGTTAACACCGACGAAAATTTATGTAAAAGCATTAAAAAGTGTAAAAAATGCGGGCGTTACAATAAAAGGTTGTAGCCATATTACAGGGGGCGGATTTTATGAGAATATTCCAAGAATGTTACCGGATAGAATCCGAGCTGTTATAAAGAAGGAAAGTTATGAAGTGCCAGCAATTTTTAAGCTATTACAAGAAAAAGGCGAGATAGAAGAAGAGATGATGTATAATACCTATAACATGGGTATTGGTATGATGTTGGCAGTGGATCCAAAGGATGTGGAAAAGACGATTGCGGCGTTAGAAGAAGCAGGTGAAAAGGCATTTATTGTTGGAGCGTGTGAAGAGGGAGAAAAAGGAGTAACCATATGCTAAGAGTTGGAGTGTTAGTATCTGGTGGAGGAACAAATTTACAAGCGATTATGGATGCTATTGACAATAAAACGATTACAAACGCAAAAGTAGTAACGGTCATTAGTAATAATAAAAATGCTTATGCATTAGAGAGAGCAAAAAAACATGGAATTGAGGCCGTTTGTATTTCTCCAAAAGATTATGAGACAAGGGAACGTTTCAATGAAGCTCTTTTTTTGGCACTAGAAGAAAGGAAATTAGATCTCATTGTACTAGCAGGATTTTTAGTTGTTGTTCCAGAAAAGATTATTAAAAGATATGAAAATCGGATTATTAATATTCATCCATCTTTAATTCCAGCTTTTTGTGGAACAGGATATTATGGATTAAAAGTTCATGAAAGTGCTTTGGAACGTGGGGTAAAAGTGACAGGAGCTACCGTACACTTTGTAGATTGTGGAACGGATACAGGGCCAATTTTGTTACAAAAACCTGTGATGGTACAGAATGGAGATACGAAAGAACTATTACAACGACGAGTGATGGAAGAGGCAGAGTGGGTTCTTTTGCCAAAGGCGATCGATTTAATTGCAAATGGAAAAGTGATTGTAAAAGATGGTCATGTGACTATTTTAGAATAAAGAAACGATGAGAAAAAAATTCTTTAGAACAATCAGAAAGAGGAAGGGAAAATGAAAGTATTAATTGTAGGAAGTGGCGGTAGAGAACATGCAATTGCATGGAAGGTTTCAAAAAGTCCAAGAGTGGATAAAATTTATTGTGCCCCTGGGAATGCAGGAATTGGACAAGTGGCAGAATGTGTGAATATTGGTGCTATGGAAATAGAAAAATTAGTGGCCTTTGCAAAAGAAACGGCCATTGATTTAACGGTCATTGGTATGGATGACCCATTAGTTGCTGGGATTGTCGATGCGTTTGAAGCGGAAGGGCTTCGGGTGTTTGGACCAAGAAAAAATGCAGCCATTTTAGAAGGTTCAAAAGCTTTTTCAAAAGAGTTAATGAAAAAATACAACATTCCAACGGCTTCCTATGAAACTTTTACTGATCCAGAAAAAGCGATTGCATATCTTGACACTTCAAAGTATCCGATCGTATTAAAAGCAGATGGATTGGCACTTGGAAAAGGAGTTTTAATCTGTAATACAAAGGAAGAGGCAAGAGAAGGTGTGAAAACACTAATGCTTGAGAAACAATTTGGATCTGCTGGAGATAAAATTGTAATAGAAGAATTTATGACAGGCCGTGAAGTATCTGTTTTAGCATTTTCGGATGGGAAGACGATTCAATGCATGACATCAGCCCAAGATCATAAACGTGCCAAAGATGGCGATCAAGGTTTGAATACGGGTGGAATGGGCACGTTTTCTCCAAGTCCATTTTACACAGAAGAAGTGAAGGAATTTTGTGAAAAGTACGTTTATCAGCCAACCATTGATGCTATGGCAAAAGAGGGACGCCCTTTTGTCGGAGTGTTATTTACAGGACTCATGTTGACAGAAGATGGGCCAAAGGTATTAGAGTACAATGCTCGTTTCGGAGATCCAGAGGCACAAGTTGTAATTCCTAGAATGAAAAATGATATTGTCGATGTGTTTGAGGCGTGTATCGATGGCACATTAGAATCAATTGATTTGCAGTTTGAAGACAATGCAGCGGTATGTGTTGTATTAGCATCCGATGGATATCCAGAGCATTATGAAAAAGGGATTCCAATGAGCGGATTTGAAAATTTTGATGGAAAAGAAGGTTATTATTGTTTTCATGCGGGAACAAAATTAGAAGGGGATCAGATCGTGACAAATGGAGGCCGCGTTGTTGGCATTACAGCAACGGGAAAAGACTTAAAAGAGGCAAGATTCAACGCCTATAAAGCAACAGAATGGATTACATTTAAAAATAAATATATGAGAACGGATATTGGAAAAGCCATTGATGAAGTAGAACAATGAGAAGAGCTGTCTTACTAAGAAATTAGTAAGATAGCTCTTTTTACTTATAAGAAATTGCATTTTATAAATGAAAAAAGCGCTTAATTTAAAGTTACAAAGGATATGCAATGCACACTTGATTGGCTATTTTTTGTAAAATTTCTTTAAAAAGAGGGGAATTCATTAACAAATACTTTACAAAGGTTTAAAAAAAAGAAGATAGTGCAGAAAAAAAGAAATTGATAGAATGAGAAAGAACGTGAGAGACGTGAGAAAAGGTTTGATGGACGAGAAAAGGAGAGAAGTATATGTTAAAACTAGAACATGTAAAAAAGATATATGATGATGTGACTGTTTTAAAAGATATTAATTTAGAAATAGAAGATGGAGAGATTATTTCTATTCTTGGACCATCTGGTTGTGGAAAGACAACATTGCTCAATTTAATTTTAGGAATTACCGATGTGAGTGATGGAACGATCACATATCAAGGAGAAGATATCACAAATGTTCCTATGGAAAAAAGAGGGTTTAACATTGTATTTCAAGATTATGCTTTATTTCCCAATTTAAATGTATATAAGAATATTACTTATGGTTTGAAAAACAAGCCGAACATTTCAACCAATGAAGAAGTGGAAGAATTGATTGACTTGCTTGGATTAAGGGAACATTTAACAAAGAAAATCGATCAGTTGTCAGGTGGTCAAAAACAAAGAACGGCTCTTGCTAGAACGATGGTAATGAAACCAAAGATTTTATTATTGGATGAACCGCTGAGTGCTTTAGATGGGGTAATTAAAGAGTCTATTAAAGATAAGATCAAAGCAATTGCAAAAGAATATCATTTAACAACGATTATTGTAACTCATGATCCAGAAGAGGCTATGACATTATCCGATCGCGTTATGATTGTCAATGAAGGGCTGATTGCTCAGTTTGATACGCCAGAAGAAATTATTATGAATCCAAAAGATGAATTTGTAAAGAAATTTATT
>UQVN01000145.1 GCA_900544525.1 uncultured Eubacteriales bacterium | reverse complement strand
TATAGATTTGCGGATATGGCGGAATTGGCAGACGCGCCAGATTTAGGTTCTGGTGTCCATGACGTGCAGGTTCAAGTCCTGTTATCCGCAGTAAGAAATGGTAGAAGATGTTTAAATACGACATTTTCTACCATTTTTTTTCATTTTTTATTTATTCTGTAGTATCCGGATTATTAAATTGCTGAAAAAGTGTATTTACTCTGTCGGTGGCAGCGGTTAAATAGATTACACATAGTTATATTATCTATGTGAATTCCTAGAAAATGTATATGATTAACAAAAATTGAATATTCAGCAATACTTGCAAAAGAAAGTGATGTGGAGTAAAGTATAAAATACCATTTAGCCCTTGAGCGAGTTTTCTTTTTAAGCACATGGTATATTGTATAAACCGAAGACATACATTGTAAAAACAGCGTCTTCGGAGGCTTATCCTTGAAAGAATATATTGAAGAAAGGGCAATTGAAATAGCCAATTATATTATTGAAGAAAAGGCAACAGTAAGGCAGACTGCGAAAAAATTTGGAGTAAGTAAGAGTACGGTACATATAGATGTAACAAAAGAGGCGTTTTTGTGAAGGTTGTTTATGAGGTGAGGTAAAGAAGGAGAAGGCCGTAGAAATGCGGTCTTTTTCTTTTGGGTGATTTTATTGTGTTATGGGTGGAAATCGGTTAAAATAGAATATAGAAAGATTGTATTAGGAACGGTTGAGGGGATAAAGTCAATGAAACCATGGAAAGATTTGTTTCGTACACATATATTGGAACGTGGACTGAATTATTATGAGGAAGGTTATGTTACTTCATTGGAACAGACTTCGACAGGATATACAGCAGTAGTAGAAGGAACAGAGGATTATGATGTAGAAATAGAGATTCGGGATGATCGGGTTTATGATATGACATGTACATGTCCGTATGCAGAAGAAGGAAATTATTGCAAACATGTGGCGGCGGTTTTGTATGAGATAGAAGAAGGAGAACCAGATACAAAAATACCGGGAAATTATCTTCAAAAGGTTCAGGAACAAAATAAAGAATTGCAAGAGATTATTGCCGGAATTCCAATAGATGAATTACAGGAAATCGTATTTTCTCAGGCAACTTCGGATGAGTTTCTATATAATAGGATTATGACAAAGTATGCGCCGATAACACCGTGTCATATGATCAGATTGAAACAACAGGTAAATGATATCGGCTATCATTATTCTGACAGAGGCGGGTTTGTAGATTATTATCATGCAACAGATTATACAGATGCATTGAATACGCTTTTAGATGAAAATGTTCCGCTGTTATTGGAGAAAAATTATAGAATGGAAGCATTTGAATTAGTAAATTGTATCTTTTATGAGATTGGGAATCGAGATATAGATGATTCAGATGGAGGCACATCATTTGTAGCAGATAATTGTTACGAGTATTGGCAAACAATACTGCAAGAATGTAATGATAAAGAAAAAGAAAATATGTTTCAATGGTTTCAAGATCATCAGGAAAATTATGTAATTGATTATTTGGAAGATTATATTAGTGATTTTTTGCTGAATGAATTTCATGATGAAGAACTACTTCAGAAGAAACTTCATATGTTGGATGAAAAAATCGTTAAGTTTCAAAAAGAAAACTATAGTGGCGATTCGTATTCCGCATATTACGGTATGGTCAATAACATAATTACAAGGATATGTTTGATGGAAGAATTGAGTTATTCTAAGCAGGAAATAAAAGAATATCGGCAGAAATATAGGAATTTTTCTGAAATTCGGAAGATGGAAATACAGGAATATTTATCTGATAAAAAGTATGAAGAAGCCATTGCAGTATTGAAGGAAAGTAAAAAATTGGATGCGGACAAAGCCGGATTGGTAGCAGAATATAGTCAGCAATTAATTCAAATTTACGAAAAAAGAAATATGCAGAACGAATACGTGCAGGAACTGCAATATCAGGTGTTTGAATGTATGCAGCGTGATTTGGAATACATTGTCAAATTGAAAAAGCTGTGTAGTGAAACGGAATGGGAGGAGCAAAGAGAAAAATTTTTACAGGGGAAAACTTCTTATTGGATACGATATGAATTTTTAGTGGAAGAAGAATTATTTGAAAGATTGCTTCAGGAAATTCAAAAGAACCAGTCTGTTCATGTATTAGATCAATATGAAAAAGTATTGAAAAAGTATTTACCGAATGAAATCAGGGATATGTATGTGCAATATGTGAAAAAGGAATCAACTCGAACATCAGATAGAAAGTCATATAAGTATTTAATATCCTACCTAAAAAAGATTACAAAATATCCCGATGGCAAAAAGATAGCACGTGATATTGCAGAGTGTTGGAAGCAAGATTACAAAAGAAGACCGGCTATGATGGATGAGCTTCGAAAAGCCGGATTTTGATGTGTGATAAATAAAGTGAAGGAAAATTGTTAAGGAAGATGGGTAGTATGAGGAATTGCAGAAGTGAGTGTATTTTCAGTAGTTGTAAAATAATAGGAGGTTTTGTATGAGCGAAAAGAAAAAGAAAATAGGTTTTACTGTTGCATGTATAAATGAATTTGCACAACATTATAATCTCAGCATACAAGAAGCATTCCGTTACCTTTTTCAATTTAAAGGGATTGCGTTTATAAAAGAAAACTATGAAGTTGAACATACTTTAGATTTTGGAACAATAGTAGAAGACTTAGGAATATTGTGCCGAAAAAACGGAGGCGCGTTATGAGATTATATCACGGAAGTAATATTGTAATTGATAGTATAAATTTGGCAATGTGCAGACCATATAAGGATTTTGGAAAAGGGTTCTATTTGACAGACATAAAAGAACAGGCAGAAAATATGGCCGTAAGGGTGTCAAAGATTTATGGTGGTTCTCCCGTTGTCAATACTTTTGAAATACAAGATGATTTCAGAAAAATAGAGGATATCAAGGTTAAGGATTTCGGTTTGGAAACAACGGAAGAATGGGCAAAATTTGTCATGAATAATAGAAATCGAACATTTACAAATGTGAAAGGTATTTTGTGTAATAAGGATAACAAATATGACATTGTTATAGGACCTGTTGCGGATGATAATATGGCATTATTATTTCGTCAGTATGAAAATGAAATTATTGATTTTGAAACCTTGTTGAAAGGAATGATATATAAGAAGACATCGTCGCAGTATTCTTTTCATACAGAAAAAAGTATAAAACTTTTGCGAAAGGTAGGGAATTAATATGGGTAAGCAGGAACAATTAATAGAATATATCATTCAGGATATTGTTGATATGTTCTCTTCAGATCAGGATATAGAATATGATGAGGCTATGAATAAGTTTTATAATTCAAAAGTCTTTGAAAAACTTCAGGATAAAGAAACCGGTTTATATATGGAAAGTTCAAGATACGTATATGATCTTTTTAAAGATGAGATAAATTTCGGGCGTATTGTTCAAGCGGAAATATAAGGTTTATGACATATTTTTAATCAGAATACGGAAACGAGACTGGATGATAAGGCGACAAAGTATATCCGAATGGTACTTGTGTGTTGAGAATTGCAGGTGGCGGTATGAATATAGAAGCTTATGATGCGGAAGCTTTGAGGAGCATTGTTCGATTACTTGAATATGAAAATAGGATTTTAAAAGACAAATTGAAAAAAGAAAATATTCCATATGATGAGATCAATCCTTTTGAAGAGACGATAGAAAATGCAGAAGAGTATGATCTCGACCAAGGAGCGCGTATTGTACATCCTACGTTTATTACAGAGAAGATGGCGATACGCTTCTTTTCTATGTTTTGGGGAAGAGAGGATGTTTATGCCAGGCGCGGTAAGAATGGCGGCTATTTTTCCCCACGTGATAATAGATGGGATGTTAAACTTTGTCCGAAACAGCGTGGAGAAAAGATATTCTGCGATGAGTGTGAAAATAAAAAATGGACAAAACTGGACGTGAAGAAAATCGTTGGACATCTGCTGGGATATAAAGAAGATGGTTCGGACGTAATCGGTATATATCCGTTGTTGTCGGATGGGACATGCAGATTTATCGTGTTTGATTTTGATAATCATGAAAAAGGTGCAGAAGCAACAGATTTTGCCAACGTGGATAGTGAATGGCAATCTGATTGCACTGCCATTGCAGGGACAGGCGCTTAAAAATGGAAACAGTGCATTTGTAGATGGAAATTGGAACGCTTATCCTGATCAATGGGATATTTTGTTTAATAGGACAGAAAAACTCAGTATAGAGGATATTGAAAAATATATGGCAAAGTGGCAGGCAGAATTAGCGGAAAGCAAAGGAAAGCTTGCTCTGATACGCTCCAACAGAACAGAAGCAGGTTCATCATCTGGATTTTGTGGCACAAGCTGTCCTCGAATGGCAAGGTCAAGGATTTTGGATTTTGCCTTCGAAGCAAGTTCCCTAATAGCTACTTTCCCGATTTCAATATTATCAACCGTATACATCACTTCATTAAGGCGTTGACTCATACGTTTTTGCTCACTATATGGCGGTAACGGAATAAGAATAGAATTCATATTATCCTGCGTCATTTTAGGTTGAGCAGAGCCAGTTACATATTTTTCCAAACTAATTGCATTGATATAAAAACAAAGATATTCCAAAATAAATTTGTCAGTAGCATCGATGCAATGAGCATGATTGTTTACCCAATATTGTCCTTCGGCAAAAAAGGCAATCGGTTTGCTACGTGTCACAAGATTCGCTCCATCTTCACCTATAAGCAAAAGTCGTTCATCGAAAATGTATTTATCAATTTTATCAATCTTGCCTGAAGCTCCATAATAATCATAGATTTTAGCAACATCCGTTCGTTGAGATGACGATAGGGGTTTTCGCTCGCTATCACGATTAATTGTTATGGCAGAAAATCTTGTCCACGCCCACCCCTTCGGCAGCTCAAATGGTATCTCCTCCTCAATACATTTCACACTTCCATCGGCGAACTTCTCATAATGCAAACTATAGAATGTTTTAGAATACTTTTTACAGAGCAAGATCCACCCCGTATTACCATATCGCAATTTCGCGCATATTCTTATTCGGAGTATGTCCTTGATGGAGAGCATTCCCATACCTGCTAATTGGCTTCGCAACAAAAATTATATTTTGGATAAATGCCGCTATATGATTTCAGAGATAAAATCGTATGTCTGTTTTTTCCTTCAAATGACAAATTTACACGAAGAGCTACTGTGACATTTTGGTAAACTTAAGATATTTTTATGGGTATGGGGTGTCCCCGTCAAAAAGAAACTCATGAGATGACATGGAGAGAAAATCGATAATGTTAAACATAGGTGGATCTTGCTCTGCAAAAAAATAAAAGAAATATGGAATTCAACCCTGTAAAAGAGTTCATTTTCCTTTCGTTATATAGAGGGAGATTCAAAATACTTAAAAAATGAAGTGAAGTATAGGACTATTTCAGTAGGTATTTTCATAGTAATGGACAAAGAGAAAAGGGAGGTGGGAGCACCTCTATGAAGAAACAAAAATTGAATTATCGTTTTCACAATCCGAATACTGCGGAGGTGACTGCCGATTACATATTAAAAGTATTTATTGAGGTGAATGCGAAGAAAGTTGAACGAGTTATGCAGGAGGTGGTAGGAAGAAGTTTAGAAGAGGACAAGCAGGAAGTGAAATAAAATTCTCTATTCTTAACGATGAAAAATGCAGAAAAAGAAATTACAAAGCAATATATGAGAGAAAATCTCAAATATAGTTTACAAAAACTAAAAACAGAGTATAATAAAGAGTAGATAAGATAAAATCTGAAATGGAGGTAACGATATGTTATGTCAATTTACAGTTAAGAATTTTAAAAGTATACGAGATGAGATGACGTTTGATATGCAGGCGGCGGCTATTTCGGAGCATGAAGATAAAGTGATAATGGATAAAAATGGGGAGCAGTTTTTGCCGGTTTCTGCAATATATGGTCCAAACGGTGGTGGAAAATCAAATGTCTTGGAAGCATTGCATACTGTGGCAGCAAAAGTGTTACGCCCGTTGTATGCAACAGGAGATAACGAGGAACGTGTTTTTCTTCAGAAAAAATTACTGATTGAGCCCTTTTCGTTTTCAGAAGAAATGAAAAGTGAACCGACAGAATTTGAAGTTTTCTTCCGAACAGAACTGGCAGAGTATAGATATATTCTTCATGTGAAAAGAGAGATTGTTGTATATGAATGCCTGGATCGTGTGAAATTGGAGACTGGAAGACGTTCAGCTCTTTTTGAGCGAAATGCAGAAGAAACAATATTAAAGGGTGTGTTTGCAAAATTAAAGATTAGTGACGAACTTTCTGAAACATTACCATTATTATCTTATTTAGGAATTACCTATAAGAAAAATGAGGTGGTAAAAGACGTTTTAGAATGGTTTGAATACGGCATTGATTTTCTAAACTATGGGAATCCGATTGAAGAACTCCGTATGGCAGTATCAAATTCAGAGGATGTAAAGCAGTTAATGTTGGATATGATTCAGGAAATGGATTTGGATATTGTGGATTTCCGAGTTGTGAAAGATGAAAACGATCGAATTGATGTGTATACAAAACATATGGTAGAGGGATATGAAGCAGAACTAAATTTGTTTGATGAATCCAGCGGTACGAAGAAATTGTTTGGGTTAATGCCATTTATTGCTGACAGCTTATTATCCGGAGCAACACTGGTAATTGATGAACTAGATGCAAAAATTCATCCTGTGTTATTACGCCATATAATTATGATGTTCAATGACATGAGTATCAATAAGAAAAAGGCACAGCTGATTTTTACATCTCATGATTTATCTACAATGAATAGTGAGGTATTTCGCAGGGATGAAATCTGGTTTGTGGCGAAAGGAAATGCACAGAATTCTCAATTATATTCTCTTGTAGAGTTTAAAAATGAGAAGGGCGAGTCTGTTCGTAAAGATGCCAAATTTGATAAACAGTATCTTGAAGGTAAGTATGGCGCAGATCCATACCTCAGAAGAATTATAGATTGGGGGAAGGTTAATGCCTAAGAAAGCCAGAACAGAAGCGTGGAGAAAGAAGCGCCGCCAAGAGCATTTGGAAATGAAAAAATACAGATATTACATTTTCTGTGAAGGTCAGGAAACGGAACCGAATTATTTCCAAGGGTTCAAAAAATGGATTGAAGAAAATCCGATTTACAAAGACATGGTTTTGATTGAAATAGAGCCTTGTCAGGCGGAGACCATGCGTGTAATCGGAATGGCAGAAGAATATGTGAAAAAGAACCGACTTCAAAAAGGGCAGATATGGTGCGTGTATGATAAAGATAGTTTTCCGGCGCAGCATTTTAATGGTGTGGTTGAACGTGCTGAGAAATTGAATAAACAGAATCCAGAGTTACAATATCATGCGGCATGGAGTAACGAGTGCATAGAGTTTTGGTTTCTTCTGCATTTCGCTTACTATACTTCAAACAATCACAGATCTGAGTATAAGAAGTTTCTTAATGAGAAATTTCAAGTGCTAGGGATTGGAAAGTATGAGAAAAATATGGCTAATATTTTTGAGCTGTTAATGGAGTTTGGAAGTCCCAAATTGGCGATACGATATGCGAAGCGAATTATAAAAGAGCGACAGGGGAAAACACCGACAGAGATAGCACCGGGAACGAAAGTTTATGAGTTGGTGGAGGAATTGGCAAAATATTTGCCGGAAGATAAGCAGAAACAATTTTTAGGAGAAAGTAAATGAATATAACAAAATTAAAGATAAAAAATTACAAGTCAATTAAGGATTCTGGAGAAATTACAGTTGATGATAAAATAATGTCTTTTATTGGTCAGAATAATGCAGGTAAATCAGCTATTTTAGATGCAATACAGTGTGTATTTCCTTCGGTGAAAAAAACAGTTATCAGAAGCGATTTTCATAAAGGTACACATGATAATGTTGAAATTATTATATGGTTTAATGGAGTAACTGACGAGTATTTGGAAGAAAAGTTATTTGGAGATGCAATTTCTAAGCTAGTTGCTAAAGCGAAAAAATTGGAAGATGAAAGTGCTGAGGAAACAAAAATTGAGGCGGCAAGGAAAAAGATAGAAGAAACAAGAGAACAGAAATTGTCAGAGGCAAAAGAAACATACCAAGTTAAGGATGCGGTTATGTGTATTAAACTGGTTGTAACAAATACAGATAGAATAGGAACAAAATATT
>UQVN01000144.1 GCA_900544525.1 uncultured Eubacteriales bacterium | reverse complement strand
TCTTTATTATACGGTATGTACCTTCCTTTTTTGCTTTCTTGTTTTTTTGTACACATAAGATTATAAATGCTCTCGCATGGCTCGTTGTCTTTGCGTAAATAAAATAAACAGTATATAACACTTGACAACAGTTATTTACTGTTATATACTGTTTATAAGCAAAGGAGGCAAAAGAATGAATCTAATTATAAACACTTCTTTGATGGTTCCTATATACGAACAAATCGTCGATCAAATTAAAACTCTAATTCGTAATGGTGAACTAAAGGAAAATGATAGTTTACCATCGGTTCGTTCTCTATCAAAAGAACTTAAAATCAGTGCTCTAACAGTTAAGAAAGCATACGATAACTTAGAAGCAGAAGGTTTTACCGTAACGGTTCATGGAAAAGGAACTTATGTTGCTGCCACAAATGCAGAACTTTTGTTAGAAGAACAAAAAAAAGAATTGGAAAACGATTTAGAAATGGCCATTCAAAAAGGTAGAAGATATGGAATCAGTGATGAAGACATTCGAAGTTTATTTGAATTGATTTTGGAGGGTTGACTTATGTTAAAAATTGAACATGTAAGAAAAAATTATGATTCCTTTTCCTTAGACTGTTCTTTAGAAATTAAGTCTGGATGTATCACAGGTTTAATCGGACAAAATGGTGCAGGGAAAAGTACAACTTTCAAAGCAATTTTAGGATTGATTTCTATCGATAGTGGAACGATCCATATATTAGACAAAGACATAAAAGAATTTAATGAAAAAGATAAACAAAATCTAGGGGTTGTTTTATCCGATTCAGGATTTAGTGGATATTTAGCAATCAATGACATTATACCTATTTTAAAGAATCTTTATAATGACTTTGATTCTGCATTCTTTCTAAAGCAGATAGAAAGATTTGGATTACCACGAAATAAAAAAATAAAAGAATTTTCCACTGGTATGAAAGCAAAACTGAAAGTATTAGTTGCTATTTCACACAATGCCAAATTACTCATATTAGATGAGCCAACTGCAGGACTTGATGTGATTGCCAGAGACGAATTACTAGAACTACTAAGAGAATTTATGGAAGAAGACGAGGAGCGTTCTATTCTTATCAGCTCCCATATTTCAAGCGATTTAGAAACTCTGTGCGATGATCTTTATATGATTCATGAAGGAAAAATCATTTTACACGAAGATACCGACATATTATTAAGCGATTATGCGTTAATAAAAGTAGACCAAAAACAATATGATACATTGGATAAACAGTACATTTTACGCTCCAAAAAAGAAAGTTATGGCTATCGCTGTTTGACAAATCAAAAACAATATTATATAGAAAACTATCCACAGATAGCAATCGAAAAAGGAACGATTGATGAAGTAATTACGATGATGATTCGAGGTGAAATATTATGAAAGGATTGTTAATTAAAGATTTCCGATTACTAAAAACACAAAAGAATTTCTTTTTTCTTATCGTTGCAGTTGCAATCGTAATGGCAATATCGACAAAGGATTGCTCTTTTATCATTGGATATCTAACATTTATTGGTTCTTTATTTACACTAAGCACAATCAGCTATGATGAATTTGATAACGGAAATGTCTTTTTATTTTCCTTGCCAGTCTCTCGAAAAAATTATGTTGCAGAAAAATATGGATTTGGACTTATTATGGGAATCAGTTCATGGATATTGGCAACCATTCTTGTTTTAATCGAAGGACTTATAAGAAATACCGATATGACAGTCGATATTCTAATAAGCGCTCTTATCATTTTACCGATCATGTTAATCCTTTTAGCTCTTATGATTCCATTTCATTTGAAATTTGGTGGAGAAAAAGGAAGAATTGCTATCATTGGCGCCGTCGGTTTACTGTTTGTATTAGGTATTCTTGTTGTAAAAATGGTAAAAGTATTCCACGTTAATTTAGACGCTATCTTTAACGCTTTTCCAGTAATAAGTGTAGGGGTACTAATCGGAATTGAAATGGCTATGGCTATCGTGCTATTACTTTTTTCTTATAAAGTAAGTATCATGATTATGAGAAAAAAAGAATTTTGATTGATAGAAAATCTCCCTCTTTGTTCTATTTTATGGAACAAAAAGGGAGATTTCTTTTTCAATCAATAAACTAAAATTTCATCATAAAATAATATTTTTAGAATAGGCACACTTATTATCTTAGATATCATTTTCATTGCATCCACTTCACTAAACATAATATTTTTTGCATTTTTATAATTTATTATTTTTAATTCTATTTTTTAAATCTAAAACTTTTTCTTCGATCCGTTTTGCTGTCTCCTTAAATAGCCAATCTTCTTTTCCACTCGGATCTTCAATCCCCCAGTCTTCTCTATGGTTACATTTTATAAGCGGGCACTTTACATTACATCCCATCGTAATTACAATATCCAATTCTGGCAGTTCTTCTAATCGTTTTGAATATTGATGACTCATATCGTAATCATATAAGTCAAACATTGTTTTAACTGCTTTTTGATTAATCTCTGGCACTAACTCCGTTCCAGCAGAATAACTTTCAAAAACATCACTTGCATACAATTTTCCTAATGCTTCTGCCATTTGACTTCTACAAGAATTATGAACACATATAAATCCAACTTTAACTTTTGACATTACTCTTTCACCTCGAACCATGATTTTGTCTTATTCACAATATTTACAAGGAGCAACATAACCGGAACTTCTGTTAATACTCCCACCGTACACACGAGAACAACTGGTGATGTGGGACCAAATAATGCGATCGCTACGGCTACCGATAACTCAAAGAAATCCGAAGCACCAATTAGTGCAGCTGGGGCAGCAATATTATGTGGCTGTTTAAATATCTTACACATCACATATGCAAATGCTGCTGTTATTACATTTTGTAATATTAATGGCACAGAAATCAAAAGCACATGAAATGGACTATTGATTAACACATCACCTTGAAATGCAAAAATAATAATCAGTGTTAATAAGAGCCCTATGGTAGTAACGTTATCAAATTTTGATACAAACGTTTCATTAAAATATTGTAATCCTTTTGTTCTTACTATAGAGACTCTTGTAATTATCCCAGCTAGTAATGGCACAACTACAAATAAAACAATGGATAAAATTAATGTATCCCATGGCACGAACACATTCCCCATACCTAAAAGAAATGATACAATGGGAACAAAGGCTACAAGGATAATTAAATCATTGATAGATACTTGCACTAATGTATGTGCTGGATCTCCTTTTGTAAGGTTACTCCAAACAAATACCATTGCTGTACATGGTGCCGCTCCTAAAAGAACAGCTCCTGCTACATATTGCGTTGCTAATTCTGATGAAAGAAAGGAATGAAAAACATAATGAAAAAATAATGTAGCTAATCCAAACATTAAAAATGGTTTTATCAACCAGCTTGTTCCTGTGGAAATAAGCAAACCTTGGGGATTTTTGCCCACATTTTTTATCGACTGAAAGTCAATTTTCATCATCATTGGATAAATCATAATCCATATGAGTACTGTAATAGGAATTGATATGTTAGCTAATTCCATTTTTCCTAATGTATTTGGAATCACAGGTATATATTTACTAATGAGTACACCTACTACCATACATAAAAGCACCCAAATACTAAGATACTTTTCAAAAAAACTAATACCACCTCTTTTTTTCTTTCCTTTTGTCATATTTGACCTCCTAATTAAGTAATGAGCATTGTTATCTATGAATGATGAGAAATACATAGATAATTATCTATGTATTGAATAAAACAATGAGAAACACATTTCATATGTTTCTCCTGTTCATGAGTAGTCGTCATCCACTTATAAGTATCGTTTCTGACTTGCATCTTGGCATAAATAAATTGAAACGAATCTCTTATCCCTTATTTACAAATACAATCATCGGTATTGGATATGATATCATGTATAAATGTTTCTAGATTTTTAACTGTTTCTTCATTTAGAGTATACATTGTCATCTTACCTTCTTTACGAAACTTTACTAAACCACAAGAACATAAAATTTTCATGTGATGAGAAAGAGTTGGCTGTGTAATTTGAAATTTTTCTAATATTTCACAAGCACAAAGTTCTCCACAAGATAACATATCAACAATCATTATTCTATTCACATCTGATAATGCTTTTATAACACTTACATTTTGGATATATTTGTTTTCCATACGCTTTCCTCTTCTTGTCGTAAATCATTCATATAGATAATTATCTATATATACTATATCCATTATATAGATAAATGTCAATCTATAAATTAATTTCCTTTTTCTTTTCCTGTCACTTTTCCAAAACTGTTATCAGAGACAATAAAAAGTTTAAAATTATTATTTCAGAACCACTACAAGGCTACTACACTTTGTTTTGGCACAACTTTACTAACCTCGACTAATCGTGTTTTTTATATGCTATCTGGAAAGAAAATGTAATTCTTTAACTTATTTTTCAATTTGAAATCCTCTTATTCCTAAACATCCACACAGAAATGAATATACAAAATGTAATTAAGACAAGCCATAGTGTTACACAAACAATTTTCTTTTCTATCAGTATCCCAAAAATATTATAGTAATCCGGCATACTAAAGAAACGATCTATGGCACCAATCGTATTTACTGGGAGTAGCTGCATAATTTTATGTAATAAAGGAGATAGCCCCGCAAAACTTATCATAGGAACTACATAGCCAAGTAAAGAAGGAATAAATGCCACGAAAGTATTAGGTGCCAAAGCTGAAAACATCATAGCTCCTGATGCAATTACTAATGCCGCTCCCCATCCTAAAAGACTCCACAAGATAAGTGCCTCACCAATAGAAAGGTTATAAGGAAATAAATTACAGTGAGCAAGCAGCTGCATACTGGATTTTAATCCAGATGTCCCATATATCCCAATATAAACGAACAGGAAGAACGCCACGAACACCATAAAAATAAATGTTGCATATAAAAAGCCCGCTGTAATTTTATTGCGAATTAACTTTGTTTTTCCATATCGGGTAGTGAGCAACACCTTATCAGAGCCGGAACTTCTTTCTTCTGCAAATATAGGAACAACTCCAATAATAATAACCAAACCAACAAACCATTGGAAGAACACAGGAGCGGTATTGAAGAAAGACTCCCAACCATCAGAGTATTCGCCATAAAAAGGAATCTGCAAATTATCATAGGTTCCTAACACTTTTTGAACGATTGGATTTTCTAAATCAGCAGGTGGAATCAAAACATCCTCTGTCTCTGATTGAACAATCGAACCATAGTAGAGTTCCTGTAAATTCCCTGTTGTTTTAGCATCCTCCACATAGAAAGGAAGATATTTTGTCCGACTCCCCACCAGTGCGATCAAGCCGTACCGATTGAGATATTTATAGTAAGCTTCATCCGTTAGTGGAGTAGTATTTCCACCCGCAGAAGAAAAAGAATCCCCCTCCCCATCGGCTGAACGCTGATAGTCCGGATTATTATATATCATTTCGTACTCTGCATACAGCGAAGTCAATTCGTCTAATGGATACCATCCTGCATACATATTTTGTAAATCACGGTCATAGTGGATAGCTTCTATCCCCGATAAATGCTCCATTTCTTCGGTATAAGTGGTATATTGCAAAGCTGGAAATATGATAGAAAATCCGCTCCACAAAAATCCTATTCCAATCAAAAGTAGTATAATTCTTTTTTTGAAAATTTTATATAGTTCAAACTTCACAGTTCATCGTTTCCCCTTTCACCAGTATAAAACAAATACGCATCCTCTAAAGTAGGTGGTACAGGTTTCGCTTGTGGAAAAGGCTGGTGATTTGAAATAATTCGCAATATAGCCCCTTGAGAAGTATGGTGCATATTACTCACAACATAATTTTGTGCAATTATATTCGCCTGTTGGTTTTCAGCTAATACCTCCCAAACTTTTCCCTCTACCTTTGTTGTAAGCTGTTGGACGTTTCCACGATATTGTAATCGCCCGTGTTGGACTAACAGAATTTCATCGGCAATATAAGAAATATCCGAAACAATATGAGTAGACAAGATCGTTATTTTTCCTTGTGAAATTGTGCTAATTAAATTTCGAAACTTCACACGCTCCGAAGGATCAAGTCCCACTGTAGGCTCGTCTAAAATAAGGACATTCGGCTCATTCAACATAGATTGAGCAATTCCTAACCTTTGACGCATCCCACCAGATAGAGAAGAAATTTTAGATTTTCGTAGTTCCTGTAATCCAACGACTTCTAAAAGTTCATTGATTTTTCGTTTGCTGAAATTTACATTCAAACCTTTCAATGAAGCGATATATTCCATATAACGCTGGACAGTAAAGCTGGGATAGTAACCGAAATTTTGTGGTAAATATCCCAAAATCTTTCGATACTGTTCACCTAAATCATGAATTGATTTTCCATCATAAAGTATGCTCCCACTATCTGGCCTAATTAGTCCACAGACCATTCTCATAAAAGTAGTTTTACCTGCTCCATTCGGCCCTAAAAGCCCATAGACTCCAGGTTGTAAGGAAGCAGAAAACTGGTTGATTACTATTTTTTCTTTATAACATTTACTAATTTTATCTATATCAAGTACCATAACAACGCTCCTCTATATGTTTGAGCCGAATGGCCGTTATTCCCACAGCCAACAGCATCAAAACAATACTTCCAAAATAGACGCCCAGCCATATGTTATGAAGCAGGAAAGTAAAATGACGCATCTCGATCAACACCAAATTTAAAAGTGCAGATACCGATATCATGGCATAAGGCGAAGTTATCTTTATAAAATCAAATGCTATAATGGTAAGTGCAATCGAAATATTAAAAGGAATTAGACCATGGCATAGTAATTCTAAAACATTAATCTGATGATAAAAACCAAAAACCAATGAAACAATTCCAATAATTAAAATATTGCAACTACCTACTAATACCATTTTTACAGCAAGTATTTTAATAGGACTAAAAAAACAAGCCGCTTCCATTTCACCCATGTTATAAAGCTGGGTTTTTAGTAGCTCCGGCAGAATATAAAAAGTCATTACTGGAACTAATGTTAAAAAAAGTATTTGAGCATCTTCTAACTCTTTTATATTAGTGAAATTCATAAGAAATAAGACAAAACAGATAAACTGTATTAGCCAAAAGACTTTTGAAATATTTTTGAGTTGATTTAATACAAAATTGAGTTTTGCACCTGTATATTTTGTCTGTTGTGACAGCAATTCACCCGCCTTTTGGATTGTGCTTTGTTTTACATGCTCCCTTCCCTTAACAATCGGAAAATCGGATATAAAATCATAAAATGATTGATTATCTTTCAATCGGACTCAACCTCCAACAATAAAATTTTTAATTTACTCAACCCCTGACTGATACGAGATTTCACAGTTGAGGGGTTTGTTCCTGTTATTTTTGCGATGTCCTTAATCTTCATCTTGTGGAAGTATCGAAGCAAAATTGTATCTTTCTGCATATCAGGTAATTTTTTCATCGCGGCTTTCAAATGCCTATATTGCTCTTGTTCAATGAAAATCTCTTCAATGTCTATTCCTGCATCAATACTCAATGAATTAAGATCCTCTTGTATCAATTGTTTGTTTTTCCTAAAATAATCATTTGCAGCATTTACTGCAATCGTAAATACATAATTAGAAAACTTTCCCGTAGGGCGATAACGTGATAGCGTATTAACTAACCGTAGAAAAACTTCCTGAGTCAAATCTTCCGCAAGTTCCATATTTCCAACTTTATGGAATAAATAGGAAAATATGTTATCGTAATATTGGTTAATGAGCTTTTCGAATGCTTCCATATCTCCCTTTTGAGCCTTTCGAATAAGTGTAAATTCTGTGATACAACTCCCCTCCTTTTTTGATGTTCTACTTATATTAACGCTATTTCTTCAAAAAAGACTTAAATCAGTAAAATTTTTTATTTTCTTACTTGTACTATTTGATGGTAATTTTGTAACCTTCCATTATAACCAATAGGAAAATTTTTTGTGAACTTTTTTCATTCAAGAATTCCTTTTTACGAGCAATTTCCTATGAAATAAAAAATGGTCTCGACTTTTATATCAGGCCTACTAGAAAGTTTCTCCTTTTCCTGTTGTAATACAAAAATACCGCCCACAGTCTCGATAGGGCGGTATCATATAATCATATAAATATATTTATTTTATTTTCTATTCTTTTCTACCAACTCA
>UQVN01000143.1 GCA_900544525.1 uncultured Eubacteriales bacterium | reverse complement strand
GAGCTTAGACAAAAAGAAGTGATCAATTGTAGAGATGGTTGTCGGATGGGATTTGTGTCAGATTTAGAGTTTGATGCTTGTACAGGACAGATCTGTCAGATTATTATTCCTGGTCCTGGAAAATTTTTTGGGTGTCTTGGAAAAAACCCTGAATTTTGTATTTGTTATAATGAGATCGTTCGAATCGGAGCGGATATTATTATTGTTGATGTAGAGCCAGAAGTGACAAAAGAAAGATGTAAGATTGATAAAAAACATAATTAAAACAGGAAAAATCAATGGAAATCAAATGAAAACTCTTGACCTAATGGGGGATTTTCCCTATAATGAAGAAAAAATAAGTTATATACAAGTAGTGTTTCTGTAAAAATTAAGAGAATTTGTGAGCGATTGATGCAAGCGAGGGAAGCAGAACACAGGCGGAAAGGATGTCATTGATGAAATGTCCATTTTGTAACCAAGACAGTTCGAGGGTAATTGATTCACGACCTGCGGACGATAATACTTCCATTCGAAGAAGAAGAGAGTGTGAAAATTGCGGAAAACGCTTTACGACTTATGAAAAAGTGGAAACGATCCCATTAATTGTAATTAAAAAAGATAAAAATAGAGAACCATATGATCGAAATAAAATAAAATCGGGTATTGTGCGTTCTTGTCATAAACGTCCAGTTTCTATGGAGCAAATTGAATCTACAGTGGAATCGATTGAAAATACGATCTTCAACATGGAAGAAAAAGAAATTGAAAGTATGAAAATTGGCGAAATCGTTATGGATAAATTAAAAGATTTAGATGAAGTTGCTTATGTGCGATTTGCCTCTATTTATCGTGAGTTCAAAGACGTAGAAACTTTCATGGATGAGTTAAAGAAAATGTTTCATAATAAGTCAGAAATAAATTAAAAAAGACTTCTCTATACAAGCATTTGCTTGCGTAGGGAAGTTTTTTTTGTAAGACCTAATTTATAAGAAATCTAAAATCATGAAACATGTGTATCCCATACTTTATTCTATGAGAGGAAATCTGAGTCAAGGAATGAAGGACTTGTTTGATTTTTAGAAATAGATATGATATATTGAGGATAATACCTTTTCTTGGAGAGGGAAAGGAAGTTATGTACAGTAAAGTAATTAGCTGTAGTCTTATGGGGCTACAAGGAGTTTTATTACAAGTGGAAGTCGATGTTCGAAATGGACTTCCTGGCATTTCTATGGTCGGTTCTTTATCAACAGAGGTAAGAGAAGCCAAAGAACGAGTTCTTACAGCTCTCTATCATATGGGATATCAATTACCACCTAAGAGAATCACAATTAATTTTTCACCAGCGGATTTTAGAAAAGAAGGATCCGCTTTCGATTTACCCATTGCAATCGCAATATTGACATCTTATGGGTATTTTCCAAGTCAAGAGTTAAATAAATTATGTTTTATAGGAGAAGTGGGCTTAAATGGCGATATACAGCCTGTAAATGGTATTTTACCAATGGTATCTTTTGCAAAAAGTCAAGGATTGAAGGTTTGTTTTGTTCCCTATGAAAATCGATTAGAGGGGGCGGTTGTCGAGGGCATTGATGTTATCGGTGTTCGGAACTTAAAAGAGGTTGTACAGTTATTAAAAGAACCCAAAAAACGGATTCCAACGGTGATGAATGGAAGAGAATTATTGGGGAAAACGACAAGAAATGAAAATGATTTTGAAGAAGTCATTGGGCAGGAATTTGCAAAAAGAGCTGCAGAAATTGCTGCTGCAGGAAGACATAATTTGCTTCTTCTTGGAGCACCAGGAACAGGAAAATCGATGATCGCTAGTCGGATTCCAACGATTATGCCAGCGCTTACGATGGAGGAAAGTTTAGAAATTACGAAGGTCTATAGCATCAAGGGGAAGTTAAACCATAAAAATCCGTTGATTACAGGAAGGCCATTTCGTTCTCCTCATCATACGATTACAGAAACGGCTTTAATTGGAGGTGGAAGAGTTCCAAGCCCAGGAGAAATCAGTTTGGCCCATTATGGTGTCCTATTTCTTGATGAGTTGCCAGAATTTCAAAGAAATGTTTTAGAAGTACTAAGACAACCGTTAGAGGAGAGGGAAATTAATATTACAAGAATGCAAGGCAGTTTTGCTTATCCTGCCGACATCTTATTTCTTGGAGCTATGAATCCTTGTCCATGTGGCTATTATCCAAATCAAGAAAAATGTCATTGTACGCCATTGCAAATTCGGCGTTATTTAGGAAAAATCAGTCATCCTTTGTTAGAGAGAATTGATTTAATGGCAGAAGTTCATCCTCTTTCTTATGAAGAGTTGCAAATGAGAAACAAAGGAGAAAGTTCTGCTGTTATTCGAAAAAGGGTGGAGCAAGCAGTAGAAATTCAAAAAGAGAGATATGAAGGAGTCTCTGTTGATTTTAATGGACAATTAAACCAAAAACAGCTGGAAAAATTTTGTATTATGGAGGAAAATGCAAAAAAGTGCCTAAAAGACGTATTTCGGAAGAAAAAATGGTCTGCTAGGACTTATTATCGAATTTTAAAAGTAGCTAGGACAATCGCCGATTTAGAGGCTTCTGAGCATATTCAAGAGAAACATATGATAGAGGCTATTGCTTATCGAGGAATGGAACAGAAATATTGGGGGTAAAAATGAAAGAAAAACATGGGCAAATGGAAGAACTTTACTGGTATTGGTTTACAAATATTAAAGGGATTGGCTATGAGACGAGAGAGCAATTATTAAAGCTCTATGAAAGTCCAAAAGAACTGTATGAGTTAGGAGAAAAAGAAATTCCAAAATATTTGAATGGGAAAAAGAAGAGTGCCTTTTTATCCAGTAGAAATTGGGATGAAATTGAAAAAAATTATCAAAAATTAAAAGAAAAAGGAATTCGCTATTATTCAAGAGAACATAGACAATTTCCAAAAAGGTTACAACAGATTCCAATGGCACCTCATAGTATTTATGTAAAAGGTTCTCTGCCTCTTGAAGACAAAAAAACAATAGCAATCATCGGTTCTCGTAATAGCACTGTATATGGACAGGAAATGGCCTGTTATTTTGCAAAAGAGATGGCAAAGCAGGGGATTGCAGTCATTAGTGGAATGGCAAGAGGCATTGATTCCATCGCACAAAAAAACGCGCTATCAGTAGGTGGTAAATCTTATGCGGTATTAGGATGTGGAGTTGATATTTGTTATCCAATAGAAAATTTTACGCTCTATGAACAGTTAGAAAAGCAAGGGGGGATTTTATCGGAATATCCTCCAAACACACCACCAAGAGCGGGGTTGTTTCCAAGAAGAAATCGATTGATTAGTGGATTATCCGATGGAGTCTTTGTAATTGAAGCAAAAAAAAAGAGTGGGACATTGATTACCGTGGACTGGGCGCTTGACCAAGGAAAAGAAATTTATGCGTTACCTGGAAGGGCTTTTGATAGTTTTAGTGAAGGGTGTAATCAGCTCATTCAAATGGGGGCAAAATTGGTCTGCAATATAGATGATTTTATGGAAGATTTTGGATTGAAAAACATGGATTTATCAAAAAATTATGAAAATAATCAGAAAACGCTTGCGAAAAATCAAAGAGTGGTGTATAGTTGTTTAGGTTTAGAGCCGAAGTACATCGACTCAATTGTAAAAGAAACGAAACTTTCCGTCCAGGAGGTTTTAAGTGCCCTCTTTGAACTGGAAATGATGGATCTCATTAAGCAGATCGTTTCCAACTATTATATTATTTCAAAATAGGGTGTACTTGGGGATAAGAAATACGGAGATGGTTCGTTGTAATAGTTTTGTGATAAAGGAGCGTATCAAATATGCCAAAATATTTAGTGATTGTAGAATCTCCTGCAAAGGCAAAGACGATCCACAAATTTCTCGGTGCTAATTATGAGGTTATTGCATCAAATGGACATGTAAGAGATCTGCCAAAGAGTCAGATGGGGATTGATATTGAACATGATTTTGAACCAAAATATATAACGATTCGTGGAAAAGGTGAGGTGCTGGCAAAACTTCGTAAAGAGGTTAAGAAGGCAGATAAAGTTTATTTAGCGACTGACCCCGATCGTGAAGGGGAAGCTATTTCATGGCACCTTTCAAAAGCTCTTAATTTAGAAGGAAAAAACTATGCTAGAATCACATTTAATGAGATTACAAAGCAAGCGGTTAAGAGTTCTTTAAAGGAAGCGAGAGAAATTGATATGAATCTTGTCGATGCTCAGCAGGCAAGACGTGTACTCGATCGAATGGTGGGATATAAAATTAGTCCACTGCTTTGGGCGAAAATTAAAAGAGGGCTTAGTGCAGGGCGTGTACAGTCCGTCGCTCTTCGTTTAATTTGCGATCGCGAAGAAGAGATCAGTGCATTTATTCCAGAAGAGTTTTGGAGTTTAAGTTCATTTTTAAAAGCAGATGGAAGCAAGAAACCATTAGAAGCAAAGCTTGTTGGAGATGAGAATGGCAAGTTGGAAATCCGTTCCAAAGAAGAAGTAGATAAGATCATGGCTGATTTAGAAGGAGCAGACTATGTAATTGATAGTATTAAAAAAGGTGAGAGAAGTAAAAAAGCACCTCTTCCTTTTACGACGAGTACATTACAGCAGGATGCTTCAAGAAAATTAAATTTTTCTACACAAAAGACAATGCGTTTAGCGCAACAGCTTTATGAAGGTGTCGATATTAAAGGAAAAGGAACCATCGGTCTCATCACATACCTTCGTACCGATTCTGTTCGTATATCCGAAGGTGCCGATCAAGCATGTAAAGAATATATCGAGCAACAATATGGGCAACAGTACGTTGCCACAAATGAAGGCGGTTCAAAGACTTCAAATCAAAAAATTCAGGACGCACATGAGGCGATCCGTCCAACAGATGTGACACTATCCCCTGTTCTTTTAAAAGAGGAGTTGAGCCGTGATTTGTTTAGGCTCTATCAGTTAATTTATAATCGATTCTTAGCAAGTCGAATGAAACCAGCAGTTTATGAAACAACAACTGTGAAGATTAAAGCCTCTTCATATTTCTTTAACGTATCCGCTTCAAAATTAGCTTTTGATGGATTTATGTCTGTTTACAACATTGACAACGAAAAAGCAGAAGCAAATTTATTGTTAAAGAGTATTGATGAAAATACAAAACTCACGTTTGAGGAGTTTGATGCAAAACAACATTTCACACAGCCACCAGCGCACTATACAGAGGCGTTGTTAGTAAAAACTTTAGAAGAACTTGGAATTGGTCGTCCAAGTACTTATGCGCCAACCATTACAACGATTTTAGCAAGACGTTATATCGTAAAAGAAAATAAGAATCTCTATGTAACAGAGCTTGGAGAAGCGGTAAATTCTATGATGAAAAAGGCATTTCCATCTATTGTGGATGTGAATTTTACTGCTAACTTAGAATCTTTACTGGATAAAGTCGAAGAAGGCGTTGTCAATTGGAAGACAGTGGTAGAAAACTTCTATCCTGATTTAGAAGAAGCTGTACAAAAGGCACAACAGGAATTGGAATCCATTAAGATTGAAGATGAAGTGACCGATGTTATTTGTGATTTATGCGGTAAAAATATGGTCGTAAAATACGGTCCACATGGTAAATTTTTGGCTTGTCCAGGATTTCCAGAGTGTCGAAATACAAAACCGCATTTTGAAAAAGTAGGAGTACCATGTCCAAAATGTGGAAAAGAAGTTGTTTTGAAAAAGACAAAAAAGGGAAGAAAATACTATGGTTGTGAAAATAATCCAGAGTGTGATTTTATGTCTTGGCAAAAACCATCTGAAAAACGCTGTCCACAATGCGGAAGCTATATGGTAGAAAAGGGTCAAAAGCTCGTTTGTGCCGATGAAAAATGTGGATATGTGTGCGAAAAATAAAATAACTATAAAAGTGTTGTAAAAGGTGTTGTTTTTATGTGTTTTTTGTGATAAAATCAATTGAAGAGCAAATATTCAGTTAATTCCACATACGTGGACAATTATTATTATAGGGGGTTCGTCATGAGCGTACAATTATTAGATAAGACAAGAAAAATCAACAAGCTTCTGCACAATAATAACTCTCATAAAGTTGTGTTTAACGATATTTGTGAGGTGTTAAGTGAAATTCTCGTATCCAATATTCTTGTAATTAGCAAGAAGGGTAAAGTTTTAGGAGTAAAGAATCGCGATGATATTGTAGTAATTAATGAATTAATTCAAGATGAAGTTGGTGGACATATCGATCCACTTTTAAATGAACGTCTTCTTGGAATTCTTTCTACAAAAGAAAACGTGAATCTTACAACTCTTGGATTTGAAGTACCTGATATTGGAAAATACCAAGCAATCATTACTCCAATTGATATTGCTGGAGAACGTCTTGGTACTGTGTTTATGTATAAACAGGATGCGCAATATGAAATTGATGATATTATTTTAAGTGAATACGGTACAACTGTTGTAGGACTTGAAATGATGCGTTCCGTAAATGAAGAAAATGCAGAAGAAAACAGAAAAGTTGCAATTGTAAAATCTGCAATTAGCACATTATCCTTCTCTGAGTTAGAAGCGATTACACACATTTTTGAAGAATTAGAAGGCAATGAAGGAATTTTAGTAGCAAGTAAAATTGCAGATCGTGTTGGTATTACACGTTCCGTTATTGTCAATGCTCTTCGTAAATTTGAGAGTGCTGGTGTAATTGAATCTCGCTCTTCAGGTATGAAGGGAACTTATATTAAAGTTTTAAATGATGTAGTATTTGATGAATTACAGAAATTAAAAAAGTAAGAGAAAATAAGGGACAAGTTTCCTCAATAAAAGAGGAGATGAGTCAAGTGTGTAAATAGCAAAAAGATTCTTGAAAAATTGCTTTTTACAAAAAGAGTGATATGGCGCTTTAATTATAAAAATTAAGGTGCCATATTTTTTATTGGATTTTATGAGATAAGAAATTCCTTTCAAAGCGAGTTATCCTACCACATAAAAAGTACTACATACAAGCAATGTGTAGTTCGTATAGAAGAGAATTTTTGCTTCGCACGCGGCTCCCGTGTGTGAAAAATCGGGAAATGTTTTTTCTCATTTTGAAGTATAAAAAATAAATTACAACGATTCCGTGTGTTTCTTGTAAAAAATTATAAAAAGTCCTTGCAACAAGCAGTTTTTTGTGATATGCTATGAAACGGTAAAAATTAACATGCGTAGTGGATTCTTTGACCGGTGCCCAAGTGGTAGTCAAGGAAATTGAAGCTCGCAGACGCACAAAACCAAAACGGAGGTAAATTATGAGCGTTATTTCAATGAAACAATTATTAGAAGCAGGTGTTCATTTTGGACATCAGACAAGAAGATGGAACCCTAAAATGGCTCCATACATCTACACAGAAAGAAATGGTATCTACATCATCGACTTACAGAAATCTGTAGGTAAAGTAGACCAAGCTTACAATGCAATCAAAGAATGTGTAGCAAACGGAGGAAAAATTCTTTTCGTTGGTACTAAAAAACAAGCTCAGGATGCAATCAAAGCAGAAGCTGAAAGATGTGGAATGTACTATGTAAACCAGAGATGGTTAGGTGGTATGTTAACAAACTTCAAAACAATCCAGAGCAGAATCGCTCAGTTAAAGAAAATCCAGGAAATGGAAGCAGATGGAACATTTGATGTTCTTCCTAAAAAAGAAGTAATCGAACTTAAAAAAGTTCAGGAAAAATTAGAGAAAAACCTTGGTGGTATTGCAGACATGAAAGAAGTACCTGACATGATCTTCGTAGTAGACCCAAGAAAAGAAAGAATTTGTATTCAGGAAGCTCACACATTAGGAATTCCATTAGTTGGTATCGCTGATACAAACTGTGATCCAGAAGAACTTGACTATGTAATTCCAGGAAACGATGATGCTATCAGAGCAGTAAAATTAATCGTTTCTAAAATGGCAGATGCTGTTATCGAAGCTAACCAAGGTGTAGATGCAGAAGAAGTATCTGAAGAAGCTGACGCTGAATAATTTTTTCACAAAGGCGAAGCCTTGATCACATAGGTGAAAAAAGCTGCCTCAGCCTGTGGCGGCACAGGTTGAGGCTGTTTTAAGTTTTAAGAGACATGAGAGATTCTCAATGTTTGAGATGTGTTATTTATAAATTTTTCGATTTTGTCCATAATAAACGGGTATACGTGAGTAGTGGATAAGGACTATAAGGGATTATAGATTAAGAAAATTTAGAGAAAATATAGTTCTCATTGTTTTAAAATACTTTAAAAAGATATTAATTAATATAAGTTAAA
>UQVN01000142.1 GCA_900544525.1 uncultured Eubacteriales bacterium | reverse complement strand
TAAAAGAATTTGTATTTTATAAAATAGATCATTTTCTATCATACTGTTATATTATCTCACATTTTTCTATAGAGACAGGACTCAGCTTTTGCATTTATGCTCCTGTCCATGGTGATTGCATTCAATCTCTTTATTATACTGTAATGTTCCATTTAAATAGGCATTTACTTGTTCATCTGCTGTACCAGCTACTCCACCAAACAGCTGAATCCCAGCTTCTGCCAATGCAGTTTTAGCACCTGCACCAATGCCACCACAAATAACGACTTCTACGTTATGTTCTTTTAAGAATCCAGCTAAAGCTCCATGCCCATTTCCATTGGTATCCACAATCTTAGAATCCACTATTTTTCCTTCTTGTACTTCGTACAATTTAAACTGAGCCGTATGTCCAAAGTGCTGATAAATAGAACCATTTTCATAAGTGACTGCAAGTATCATCATGCTACCTCCTTTTGTTTCTAAGCTTTCCTATTTCATATTGTTTTCTTTGAAACTCTTTGTCTTTTATTGTAGCATACTTTCTATCTTTTTCCTATCTTATCGATAGATAATATCATCTCTTCCTGGACCGTTAGAAATCATAGTGATTGGATAACCGAGTTTTTCTTCTACAAACTCAATATATTTACGACAGTTTTCTGGAAGTTCTTCATACTTTTTAATGCCACGAATATCACATTTCCAGCCTTTTAATGTTTCTATTACCGGTTTTGCTTTTTCTAATTTATTTGTTGTTGGGAAATCATGAATAATTTCACCATCCACTTCATAAGCAACACAAACTGGGATTTCATCTAAATATCCTAATACATCAAGAACGGTAAAAGCGACGTCCGTTGTTCCTTGTAAACGGCAACCATAACGAGAAGCGACACAGTCAAACCATCCCATACGTCTTGGACGTCCTGTTGTTGCACCAAACTCTCCACCATCGCCACCACGACGTCTTAATTCATCGGCCTCTTCTCCAAAAATTTCGCTTACAAAAGCACCAGCTCCTACTGCACTTGAATATGCTTTTACTACTGTAATTACTTTTTTAATTTCATATGGTGGAATTCCAGCTCCTACTGCACCATATGCGGCTAATGTAGAAGAAGAAGTTACCATTGGATAAATCCCATGATCTGGATCTTTTAATGTTCCAAGCTGACCTTCTAAGAGAAGTTCTTTTCCTTCTTGAATAGCTTTATTAAGAAAAGTGGATACATCTGCCACATATGGTTTTACCATATCACGGTATTCTAATAATGTTTCATATAATTCATTCGCATCCAGTAATGGTTTGTGATATAAATGCTCTAATAAAACATTTTTCATTTCGCAAACACGTTCTACTTTTTCACGAAGGGCTTCTTCATCAAATAACTCACTTACCTGAAAACCGATTTTTGCATATTTATCTGAATAAAATGGAGCAATTCCTGATTTTGTAGAGCCAAAAGATTTTCCACCTAAACGCTCTTCTTCATATTGATCGAATAAAATATGATATGGCATTACCATTTGTGCACGATCTGAAATTAATAAATTTGGCATTGGCACATTTCTATCAGTCAGTTCTTTGATCTCATGAAATAAAACAGGAATGTTCAGTGCTACACCGTTTCCAATAACATTAGTAATATGATCATAAAATACACCAGATGGAAGTGTGTGTAATGCAAATTTTCCATAGTTATTGATAATTGTGTGACCTGCGTTTGCGCCGCCTTGGAAACGAATAACAATATCAGATTCCTTTGCTAGCATATCTGTGATTTTACCTTTTCCTTCGTCACCCCAGTTAGCACCTACAATTGCTTTTACCATTTATGTTTTCCTCCTAATACTTTGAAGCAAGCATCGTTTTGCTTCAAATCTCTTTGTTTGTTTATGAGTAACACTCGAATAACATTTCGTCTTTATTGTACTATAGGAAATATTATAAGTAAAATTAATATTCTTTATATAAAATATAACTATTAATTATGTTCTTGATATCCTTTGATTGCCTCTCGAATTCGATCTTCTACCATTTTTGCGATTTCTTTTGATTTCATCCCCTGATATTCTTCATAATAAATTGGCTCTAAAAAATGAACTTGTACTGTCGTCTTTCGAATACTATTTTCATCAAATGGAACAAAAGAATCTAACAGTGCCACTGGTACAATCGGACATTTTGCATTCATAGCACTTTTAAAACTCCCTGCTTTAAACTCTCCGATTTCATTTCCTTTTTTGGAACGAGTTCCTTCTGCAAAAATAATATAATTTCTTCCTTGCAACACTTCTTCTGTCATTTTTTTTATAACTTTTAACCCTTGTCTTACATCCTCTCGATCGATCATCTGTGCTCGCAATACGCGAAATACTTGCTTTAATAAGATGACATTTTTCACCTCTTGTTTTGCCACAACCGAAAACGGTCTTTTATGACATTCTAAAAAGGCTAATACGTCGTATAACCCTTGATGATTCGGAAACATAATGTACCCATTTTTTTCTGGCAAATTTTCTTGTCCATCCGATTCAATGACAACCCTTCCTACGCGATTAATATGAGTTGTCATCTTATGAACAAACTCATATCGAGTCTCCTCATCAAACTTATCGCTTCTTCCTAAACGCTCCAATTTATAAAACCAATATGGAACAAATGGTAAACATCGAATTACCATTAAAATAATTCTTTTCATCTCATATTTTCTCCTATTATAATGCTTAATATACTTTCTGCCGCCTTTGACACAGAATGATTTTTGTGGGATACCAAATACATAGGCCGTTTTGGCATTCGTTCTTCAAACTGTAATTCAAACACTTCTTTCTTTTCTAAGGCTTCTTCAGCAAAGTCTCTAACAACACAACCAACCCCAAAATTTCTCTTTGCAAATTGAATGATCATATCGCTTGTAGCCAATTCCAATTCTGGCGTTAACGTTACATTTCTTTTCGCTAACCATTGATCCACATAAGCTCTTGTACTTGTATTTTGCTCTAAACAAATCACGGGAAGCTCTTTCAGTTGCTGATAGGAAAGCTTTTTATCTTTCCAATCGAGAAACTGATTTCCAGCTACAAAAATATCCTCTATCTCTCTTACCATATGCAACTCATATTCTTCTACTTGCTGGATCGGTGCTGTAATCACTCCAAAATCAATTTTTCCTTCTTTTAAATACAAAAGAGTCTCTGGAGTTGGCCCATTGGTTACTGACACTTTAATCTTAGGATATTTTTCATGGAATCTCTCTAGATAAGGCAATAAATAGTATCGCAACGTCATATCGCTTGCTCCAATATGGATTTCCCCATCTTCTAAATTCATCCATTCTCGTAACTTTCCTTCTCCTGTTTCTATTAATTCATATCCTTCCTTGACATACCGATACAGCAATTCTCCTTCTGCTGTAAGTTTTGTTCCTTTTGGCGTCCTTACAAACAACTTCACACCTAAATTATGTTCCATCTGTTTTACAGCTTGACTCACGGCAGGCTGAGAAATACATAGCTTCTCGCTTGCCATTGTGATCCCTCCACATTTTGCAACGTAATAAAATACTTTATAGGACTCCAAATTCCCTTGCACACACATCACACCTTCCTACCAGCTTTGTCTTTCTCAATTTTAGCACAAAAACGAAAAAGAGCATAGTCTTTCTCTATGCTCTCTTTCCTCTTCTTTTTCTTTCCTACTACGTTCGTTTTTAGACGTTAATTTCTGCTGTTAAACCAAGAACTTCTTTATTTTCATCAAGAATTGGTTGAATTACTTCACGAATATATTCTTCTGTTTGCTGTGGCGCTCGTCCAACAAAATTCTCTGGTTTCATAATTTTTTGTAATTGTTCTAATGTCATGTTAAAAGATGGATCATTTGCAATTCTTTCTAACAAATCGTTTTCTCCACCTTCTTCTTTTACAACACGTCCTGCTGCCATAGAGTGAACACGGATTTTTTCATGGAGTTCTTGACGATCTCCTCCTGCTTTTACCGCATCCATCATAATATTTTCTGTCGCCATAAATGGAAGTTCTCCCATTAAATGTTTTGTAATTACTTTTTCATAGACAACTAACCCATCCACAACATTTAAATAGAGATCTAAAATACCATCAATTGCTAAAAATGCCTCTGGAATAGAAATACGCTTATTGGCAGAATCATCTAATGTTCGTTCAAACCACTGTGTAGAAGCTGTAATCGCTGGATTTAAAGCATCGGTCATCACATAATTGGCTAAAGAAGCAATCCTTTCACTTCTCATTGGATTTCTCTTATATGCCATAGCAGAAGAACCAATTTGGTGTTTTTCAAATGGTTCTTCAATTTCTTTTAAGTGCTGAAGAAGTCGAATATCATTTGAAAATTTATGAGCACTTTGAGCGATTCCACTTAATACATTCAAAATGCGGGAATCTACTTTTCTTGAATAGGTCTGTCCTGATACAGGATAGCACTCTTCAAATCCCATTTTCTTTGCAATCATTTTATCAATTTTACGAATTGTCTCATGATCGCCGTTAAACAATTCTAAGAAACTCGCCTGTGTTCCCGTTGTTCCTTTAGAACCAAGAAGTTTTTGTTGACGAATCATATAATCAAGATCTTCTAAATCTAGCTGTAACTCTTGAATCCATAATGTGGCTCTTTTTCCAACTGTTGTTGGCTGTGCTGGTTGAAAATGAGTAAATGCTAATGTTGGTAGATCTTTATATTTCATAGCAAATTTGGCTAACTCATTGATCACATTTAAAAGCTTTTTACGAACAAGTTTCATGGCTTCTGTCATAACGATAACATCTGTGTTATCTCCTACATAACAAGAAGTCGCTCCTAAATGAATAATTCCTTTTGCATTTGGACATTGTTGTCCATATGCATAGACATGGGACATAACATCATGGCGCACTTCTTTTTCTCTTGCTTTTGCCACATCATAATTAATATCATCTTGATGCGCCTTTAACTCTTCGATCTGCTCTTTTGTAATATTTAGTCCTAATTCATGTTCTACTTCCGCTAATGCAATCCATAATTTTCTCCAAGTTTTAAACTTCATATCAGGAGAGAAAATATACTGCATCTCTTTACTCGCATAGCGCTCTGATAATGGGCTTTGATATTTGTCATTCATCTTCTATTTTCTCCTTATTCCAAAGATTTCTGTTCTCCCGCCTTTGGCATTTTTATCGGATTATGGTGGGAACGAATCTTCTATACATTTTTCAACAACTACTATGATTTTATTCCATCAAAGGCTAGATTTTCCCACACCTTGTCTTTTAACAAAGAATTACTATCGATTAATCTTTCTATTTTGCTAAATGCCAAGTCTTTTGAACACTTCTTCATATGCTTCTTCTACATTTCCAAGGTCTCTTCGAAAGCGGTCTTTATCCAGCTTTTCATTTGTCTTTAAATCCCAAAGACGACAAGTATCTGGTGAAATTTCATCTGCAAGAATAATGCTACCTTTATAACGTCCAAACTCTACTTTAAAATCAATTAAACGAATTCCTTTTTCTGCAAAGAATTTCTTTAATTCCTCATTGATTTTAAATACAAGCTCTGTAATCGTAGCAATCTCTTCTTTTGTAGCAATTCCAAGTGCCATCGCATAGTAGTCATTGATAAATGGATCTCCTAGTTCGTCATTTTTATAGCTAAATTCTAACGTTGGAACTTTTAATTCAAACCCTTCTTCAATCCCAAGTTTCTTAGAAAAGCTCCCTGCTGCCACATTACGAACAATGACTTCAAGAGGTACGATTTCAACTCTTTTTACCTCAGTTTCTCTGTCATTTAATTCCTTTACATAATGAGTTGGAATCCCTTTTTCTTCTAGTATCTTAAAAATATGATTTGTCATACGATTATTTACTACGCCTTTACCAACAATCGTTCCCTTTTTTTCTCCATTGAAAGCAGTGGCATCATCTTTGTAAGATACGATTAAAACATCTGGTTCTTCTGTTGTAAAAACTTTCTTTGCTTTTCCTTCGTAAAGTAACTCAACTTTTGACATAGTTCCCACCTATTCCTTCTTAAATTTTTCAGTTTCATTCTACCACTTTTTCCTATGACTCGACAATACACAGTTTTAATTTCCTCAAATCATACAAAAATTCCCGTTTATTTATATAGAATTTATAAAAATAAACGGGAATTTCCTGCAATTTTGTTCGACTGTTCTATTAATTAGATTGTTTTAATTTCCTTTTGTTGTATTCTCTTCTTCGGTTGTCTTTTTCTCTTTCTTTGTCTCTTGTTTCTTTGTTTTTTGGTCAACCTTTTCTTCGGTTGTCATCTCGACTTCCGTTGTTGCATCTTCGGTTTCTTCTACTGGCTGGAGAAGTGGATCATCTAACGAAATAACACCTCGTTTTATTTTCGTCTTTAAAATTCTTGTCACCGATTCATCAATTCTCTTTTCATCTAAATCTCCATCTAAAATGGCTTGATAAATGGCATCAAAAGCATCTTCTAAGTTTTCTGGCATCAATAAAATATCAGCGCCTGCTTCAACGGCTGTAACAGCAGCTTTTCCAGGAGTATAATAATCGGTAATTGCCTTCATATTCAACGCATCGGTAATCACGATATTTTGATACCCTAACTCATTTCTTAATATTTCATTGATTATGAGAGGCGACATAGAAGCTGGTGTCTTACTATCTGTTACACTTGTAACCGCTAAATGAGATACCATAATCAAATCCACTCCTGCCTCAATCCCCGCTTGAAATGGAACAAACTCTACTTTTCTAAGGCGTTTAATTGACTGTGTAATATCGGCATACCCTTTATGAGTATCTTTTGTTGCACTTCCATGCCCTGGGAAATGTTTTAAAGTAGCGCTGACATTTTGTCCTTGCAATCCCTTTACCACTTGGGCTACCATCTTTGCTGCAAGCTCTGGATCGGAACTAAAGGCACGATTCCCAATTTCTGGATTATCTGGATTCGTCTCTAAATCTGCAATAGGTGCAAAATCTAAATTAAATCCAAGCGCATGAATTTCCTTTCCAATGGTATCCCCAACTTCAAAGGCTTTTTCTTCATCTTCTGTAGCGCCGATTTCCGCCATAGATGGAAATTTCGTTGTATTCATTTTCGGATTATTGGCAATACGAGCAACGTCTCCACCTTCCTCATCCACGGAAATAAAAAGAGGATATTTGCTCACTTTTTGCAACCGTTTAATAAAAGTCTTTGTCTGTTTTGGCGTTTTTATATTTCTTGAAAAAAAGATAACGCCTCCTACGGGATAATTCTTAAGCGTTTCTTTCATACGCTTTGTAATCTTTTGATAATCATAACTTTTTGGCTCTGCTGGATCTAAAAGTTCGATATTAGCAATAAACATCTGCCCTATCTTTTCTTCTAAACTCATATGATCCAATGCATTTTGAATCATTTCATCCATAACTCCTGCCTCTAAATTCGCAGGATCCAGTTCTGTCGTGGCCTCCTCTGTTGTCGCTTCTGTCGTCGTTTCCGTTGCCACTTCTGTCGTAGCTTCTGTTGTCTGTTCTGTCGTCACATCTTTTGTACTTCCTTTACATCCACTTAACAAAAAAATGGATAGCATACAAAGGAGCATTAGATAGTTTTTCTTTTTCACTTTTCCTCTTACCTTTCTCTAATCGTACCGTCTCGATATGCCTCTAAAAGAAGTTCTAGGTCGTTGATTTTTTCCTTTAATATTTTTCCTCCATCGGTATCTGCCACCTTTTTTCTTCTTGATACTTGCTCTACTACAATAAATTCCGAATGAATATCACTTTCTTTTGCCACAACTTCTTCCATAGAATGATATGGCTCATGAGAAACAAGACGAAGTCCCCAAGAATTATAAATTAATGTATATCCTGCGATTCCTGTCTTTCCACGATATGCCTTAGAAAAACCTCCATCGATAATCAAAGCTCTTCCATTGCATTTTACTGGAGTCTCCCCTTTTTTCAGTTCGACTGGCATATGACCGTTAATAATATGAGAATTTTTTGGATCCATATCAAAATCTTCAAGAATTCGTTCCACCACATCTTCCCGCTCAATTAATTGATAATAGTAATCTTTTCTCTCCTCTTGAATGGCCTTATCATCAACAAAATATCGCTCAAAGGTTGCCATTTTTTCCTTTCCATAGACAGGGGAATCTTCACTTGACCAAATATACCACATCATATCCTGTCCAAAAAGTCTCTTTTCTTCATCCTCTTGGTTGTAATATCCTATTCGTGCATACTGCTCTAATATATCATAAAGTGCTTTTCCTGAATAGCTTTTATTGCCGATTGGAACCTTCCTAAAACTTCCATCCTCATTTAATGGCACACAGCCGTGATACAGTAAATTAGAATTAAATT
>UQVN01000141.1 GCA_900544525.1 uncultured Eubacteriales bacterium | reverse complement strand
TATATCTTATTTTCACATCTTTTAAAATTTTCTACTATATTTAACCCCATACAAAATCCCGCAAACATATCACTTCCAGATGTATGACCATAGCTTAAAATTTTATAAAAATTAGTTTTCATTTCCAATTCATCTGTTTCTACAAAGGCTTTTAGGAATCCAATCCATGAACTTCCAAACAATCCTTCTATTGCACAAAGCAACTGATTCTTTCCAATATCTGTCGTATATCCTTCTTCCAAATATTTTTTTACTTCTTCTATAAATTTAAAAGAAGCAAATCCATATAGACTATTGGCAATTAAAATACCTGTAAGATAATCATCTCCAGATGGTGTAAGACCTACTCCAGCACCAATCCATTTTGGTAAAACGTCCTCTAAGCCTTCTCCTGTTACAACAGCCCTAGCTAATTCTTTTTTTCTATCTTCTTCCATACTACCTGCCTGTCGGATACTCTCTGAAAACCCAGTAATACGGGTATCTAATTCTGGATAAGAAAACCTATCCATCATTTCCTTCTTATTTTCCACTTTCTTTATTTCTTCTCCATAATTAGAAAAAACAGGCAGGGTATTAGAATAACCCCTCACCTGTTTCGTATTAAGACAACCATTTTCCATAAAGAAAGTTCCATTTTTCCAAAGAAAACTTTCATTGCTTTTTAAACTATCTAGCTTTACAAGCTCTTCTTTTGGAAGCAATATTCCATATGGCAGAATTTCATCTTCTTTATTTCCAATAAATGATAGTCTTCCTCCCACTTCTAAGTTCAACCCATGAGAAAAGCGACTGTGAATTTTATAAGTCTCTCCTTCTTTTAGTTGTTCTAGCAGCTGTATGGAAATTGTTTTTGCAAAAATCTCCATTTTTCCTCCACTATTTCGTGTCATATCCTAATTTCTTTGCATATGCAATAACTGCTTTTTCAAAACATTCAATTGGTGGATGCACCGTTCCAGCCCCGATCTGCCCATATCCTGCAATTTTATGCGCAATTCCTGTATTAATAACTGGAGTAATTCTTTTCTCTACTACTTTTCTTGCATCGATTCCAAGACAAATTCCTTGAAAACTCCATGTTGGAATGGTAAAGTTTGGATTTCGACTAATACAAATTTCCATCATCTCTTCACTAGTATCTCTTGCATCTTCATAGCCACCTGCTCCAACAAAACGAGTTACAGCTGGTGCTGCAATCATCGCCATACCACCAACTCCAAACGTTTCCGTAATCGCACTATCTCCCATATCTGGGCTTGCATCGTCCCCATCATAACCTGTAAAATAAAGTCCTTGTGGGGTATTTACTGGTGCTGTAAACCATTCATCTCCCATACCACTAATACGAATACCAAAATTTTCTCCATTTCGGCACATAGCGGTCACTATTGTTCCTTCTTGGATCATTCTTGCACCATCCATAATAGCTTTTCCTGTCGCCATCATAATATTTAAGAAAAATTGATCCGTATCTGCAAGAAATTGAATAACCTCTTGCCTTTCTTTTTCACTAATATCCAACTTTGTGATAATCGGTGCCATTTCCTTTAAAAATACAAGAGAAGCTGCAATATTTCTTTGATGGAATTCATCCCCCATAGCAATTGCTTTTGCCATCATAGGAGAAATATCTAATCCACCTTTCATTGTACGAAGTGCCTTTCCAAGAGTTGGCCCTAGCACATTTTTCATCCATATGAGCCGCTCAACAACTTCTTTTGAATACGCGCCAAAACGAAGTACTTTTCCAATGCCTTCATTCATCGTACAATATGCTCGATTTCCATCTGTTGTGTTTTCCACAACAAAAACTGGCATATTTGCAGAAGTAATGCCTCCCATTGGTCCTACTGCTTGTACATGATGACATGGAATAAAAGTTATTTCTCCTTCAGAGAGCATTCTTCTAGCTTCTTTTTCGTCTTTTGCCCAACCTTCAAATAAGACAGCTCCAATGCAAGAACCTTGCATCGGATCGGGCATATTTTTCCATAAAATCGGAGGTCCTGCATGAAGAAGAACTTTACCATTTTCAAATTCTTTAATCACTAATTTTGCTGGTACAACGTCCAAAAGAACTGGATTTGCAGCAACAATCTTTTCAATGACTGCGTGATTTGCCTCATCAATTGTTTGATATCTCATCCGTTCTCCCTCCTCTACTCAAAATGATAACCGCGTAAAAAGTTTAATACATCAATTAGTTCCATATCTCCACCTGCTGGAGGTGTCCAATTATATTGCTCTACTTCACAGTCAAATTCTTTTAAAACTTCTGCAAAACTGTTCAATCCAATATTAATAATCTTTGGCTTATGACTAAGTAACGCTCTTACTTTATCAGAAACTTCAACCGTTTCCTTTACCTTTTCAGCCACCTGTATAATTTCTTTTTGTTGTTCTTTATATTGGTATCCAGCACAAAACAATGCCGTTTCCACTGCCTGTTTATTACTTTCACATACAATCACACCAGCCTCTTCCATAAGCTGTCTTTGATAATCATATCCTTGCGGATCTAATTTTGTTCCGCATACAGTTGTAATAAAAAATAACTTTCTATTTTCTTTGTCTGCTTTTTCTTTTAATTCTTGAATCGCAGGAAGAAGAGCTTGTGCCATGTCCTCATGAGAACCATATCCCATAACAATATCAAAAAGAATAACACCTGTTGTTGGATCATTGACTGCTTCTTTCATACACTCAATGCGTTTTGTTGGATCAATCATTGGATGTGGTCTGCCTTGCGTATAAACATCATCTCCAAGATCTACCACAATATGTCCTTCATGATTTAGCATATATCCTTCTTTTTTCCCAATCCCTACTTCAAGCCCCATTGTATCACGGAACATCATTGCCGCTTCACCAGCTAATGTTCCTCCTGAATAGTATGCCTTAATTGTTTTATTCTCTTCTTTCAAATATGGAGTTTTTACATTTGGTATAAAAGAAGTTTGCGTAATCGTTTCTCCTCTGATTAATTGTACTGCAATCCTAGCTGCCTCATCTAAAGTATATGCATGATAAAATCCTTCTGCATGAACTTCTGGTTTTTCACCTAAAAATAATGTTACAACTGGTTTTTTATAGTTAGAAAGGCGCTTTACAATTTTATCTCTTACTTCCTTGGCTGGAGGTTTCGAAATTACAATGACAACACTCGTCTCTTCATCTTCTTCCATTGCATTAATAGCATCCAACATTGTAATTCCGCCTACATCAAAGGATAAATCTCTTCCACCTGTTCCAATTGCATTTGTCACACCTTCTCCTAAGCGATCAATAATGGTTGTTAACTCCTGAATTCCTGTTCCAGAAGCTCCCACAATACCAATACTTCCTTTTGTCACATGATTTGTAAAGGCAATGGGTACACTTTGAATAATTCCTGTACCACAGTCTGGTCCCATAACAAGTAATCCTTTTTCATGTGCCTTTTTCTTCAATTTCACTTCATCTTCCAATGTGACATTATCACTAAACATAAATACATGAAGTCCTTCATCTAATGCTCTATCAGCTTCTGCTGCGGCATAAATCCCTGGGATAGAAATCACTGCCAAGTTAGCATCTGGGAGTTCTTGCATTGCCTGTTCCCAGTTGTTTGCCATTTTCTTTCCTACTTTTGTTTCTTTTTTGGAAGCTTGATTTTTTAAAAAATCTTCTGTTTCATCCAGTACCATTTGAAGAAGAGATTCATCCTCTATATCTATGACAATTGCCATATCATTTGCTCCTGCTTTTATAAGCTCCTCTGTATCTAGCCCACTTGCACGGAAAATCTCTTTATTTGCTGGTGTTGCCATCATAATAGAAACTTTATGTATGCCATCCATAGCAGAAATTTTATTTGTCAAAAGCATCAGGACAACTGAGTCCTGATAGCTTCCTTTTTTAATGACAGTTTTAATCATATTCTCCCCACCTTCTTATTCTGCAAAACGATTTTTGTGATCATAATGATTGTAATGAATATCTTCACTAATTAAGTAATTATAAATATCATCTACGATTTCGATACCACCATTATTTTCATAATTTTGCTTTCTTAAAAGAGCTCTTTCCCCTGGATAATATACTTTATCATTTCCTTCACCCGGTTTTGCCTTAGCAAGCTCATCTAAACATGCAGACATATTTTTCTTAAACTCATCAAGAGGTACAAAGCGAGATGGATCAATTACTATATGAATTTGTCCCAATTCTCTTCCTTTGGACAAATCATCATACATAGAACTTACATGCTGTCCAAATGGAACTCCTGTCATAATACCAGACAAAACATCTACCATCATCATCAATCCATATCCTTTTGCTCCTGCAATTGGTACAAGAGCATTTACTTTCATAGAATCTGTTGTTGGTTTTCCATGTTCATCCACTGCCCATGTATCTGGAATTGGTGCTTTTCTTGAACGGGCATATAATACTTTTCCCCATGCTTGTACTGTTGTTGCCATATCAAAAATGACTCTTCTATCGTCGGCTGTTGGTGCTCCAAAAGCAATTGGATTTGTTCCATAAAATGGTTCTGCACCACCAAATGGAATTGCCATTGGATCAGACTGACACATCGTTAGTGCCACAAGATCTTCTTTTGCTGCCATTTCCACATAATACCCAATACTTCCACTGTGGGAAATATTACGGATTCCTACAACTGCTATTCCATTTTCTTTTGCCATCTTAATAGCTTCTTCCATAGCCATAGAAGCTCCCACATAGCCACATCCATTGTCAGCATCTAACATAGCGCTACAAGGTCCTGTCTTTGTAAATTTAATTTCTGGATGAATTGTCATACCACCCTTTGCAATTCTTTCACTATAATACTCTACGCGAACGGCACCATGGGAATGGATTCCTCTTTCATCTGACCATGTAAGCACCTCTGCCATTGTATCCGCATGTTCTTCTGTTAATCCAGCCTTCACAAATTTGTTTTTCATAAGACTTTTTAATTCTTCACGTTGCAATTTCATAATGTTTTACCCCCGATTCCTTTTATAATCTCACATCACGGTTACAATCTTTTGAATAAATATAAGCAAAGTCTTCATTTCTTCCAACACCGTAAGCAGCTTGTGGACAATAAGCCCCCATAAATAAATAGTCCCCTTTTTTCACAGGAATCCAGTCATTATCAAGCACATACATACCTTCTCCTGAATAGATATAAGCACCATGTTCTTGAACATGAGTTTCAATATAACCATGGCATGCTCCTGGCTTAAAGGAAAGAATATGGAAGTTCATATCAAATCCAAGATTTCCTGCTGCTGGAAGGAAATCTTTTACAAGGACATCCTCCATTCCCTCATAATGCACCCACTCTACATCGTTAATATTTCCAATCACTGTGTGAGCTTCATATCCTTCAATTCTGTCATATAATCTCTTATATAAGAATGCCCTTACTGGTGTGTCTCCAATATTTTCAAAGTATAATTTTGTTCCTTCTGGACAGAAGATATAACCGCCATCTGTCACTTCTGCTGATTGTTTTTCATTCCATACTTTTACATTTCCTTCAAATACATAGAAGAAAATTTCTTCGCCTTTTGCCCCAAATCCCACTTTATTTCCACCTGATGGTGCGACTGTCACAAGATAATCCACAAAAGAAGCACCTAGTTTTGGGGAAGCTAAAATTGTTATATCGCATTTTTCAAATCCTGGAATTGTATTTTTAACAAGCCCATCTGGCTCAATCACAGCATAATTTCCACGTTTAATAACAGAACGTGTGCTTAAAAGATCTTTTCTATAACCTGTTGCTCCATTTAAATAACTCATAATAATTCTCCTTTTTCTCTTTTCCTATTCAAATTTTTTAACAAAATTTCTCCCATTAAATACAAGGAAGAAGATTGTTCCTACTAATAATAAAATGGCTCCAATATAAAAACCAATTTCCCCTGAACCTGTTGTATCAATAATGGTTCCTGTCAATGCTGGTGCAATAACAGAAGAGGACATTCCAAAGAAATTAAATACACCAAGTGTTGTTGCTACGCTTCTTGTATCTGCTTCATCAGAAACATAAGAAATAAGCACTGGGTCAACTGCCATTTTTCCAAGAAATCCATATAATAATAGTACAACTGCTAATAATCCTGCATTTGGTACAAACATGGAGATGGCAATTAAAAGGAAAGCGGCAACTTCAAGCCCCACTACAATGATCGCTTTACGCCCACGTTTCTTATCAGAAAGACGTGCGAAATATAATGCTCCTGGAACAGCTGTTACAGAAATCATAGACACCACAACCCCTACAAGTCCTCCTGTAATTCCTCTTTCTGATTCTAAGAAAGATGGCAACCATGTCACAATTAAATAGTACGCATAACACGTTGTAAAATATAAAAAATAGCAAGAAATCAATTTAGGACTAAATAAATTGTTCTTTTCTTTTGTATCTTTTATTTCAACTTTACTTTTTACTTTTTCTTGGCTCATCGCCTTTTTTTCTGCCATATTATCTTTGATTGCAATTGCAAACCAAACAACAAGCAACACAATTAATGTGGCAGAAATATATACCATCACTTGCCATGAAAGATGCAATTGTTTTACAATAAAACTAGAACCTATCATTCCAAGAATCATACCTAAGGCAGATCCACTATTTACAATGGCCGTTCCAACCCCTTTCTTTTCTGGTGGAACATGCTGTGCTGTTAAGGAAAAAGCAGCTCCATAATAAGTACCACATCCAACTCCTGCAAGCACACTTCCTATATAAATCGCTACTAAACTGTTTGCCGTTGCAATGCTAACAGCTCCAACTGCAAATACTAAAAATCCCGGTATTAACACCCTCTTTTGCCCAAACCGATCTACCAAAAAACCAGATGGAATTTGAAGAGCAGTATATCCAAAGAAATAGCAACTTGAAATCAGTCCCATAGCAGCGTTTGTCTGTTCTCCAATCGTTCCTTGTATTTCTCCATAGATCGGAGATAACATAGCGCGATAAATCCAAATAACGATCCAACCTAGACAGAATGTGAAGACAATCGTTTTCCAATAATTTTTGCTAATTTCTCTTGTCATATTTTATTCATCTCTCCCTCTTAATAAGCTAGTTTATATAAAGTGTTCTTTAAAGCTTCAATTCCTTGCTGTAAATCTTCTAGCTTTGTTTTTTCTGCTGGATTGTGACTAATTCCTTTGATACTTGGAACAAAAATCATACCTGTTGGAACATATTTTGCAATAATCTGCGAATCATGACCTGCTCCACTGTGAAGTATACGATAGTTTAATTTTTGTTCTTTACAAGCATTTTCGATGAGTTCTATCATTTCATCTGCCATAGGAACTGGATCTTCATTCATCCAACAATCGATCTCAATTTCTACTCCATCTTCGCTAGCAAATTGTTTCATCATCTCTTCCACATTTTCTGTAAAAGATTGTAACACTTCTTTATCTGTGTGGCGACAATCCATTGTAAACATTGCTTCCCCTGGGACTACATTCACTGTGTTTGGTTTTACATTTACTTTTCCAAAAGTCAACACAAGCGGATCTCCAATTTCTTTTGCTTTCGCAATCGATTCTGTCACAATCTTTCCATATACTTGAACAACATCATGTCGATATCGCATGAGTGTAGTACCTGCGTGATTTGCCTCCCCTTTTAAATGAATATTATAGCGTTTTTGTCCTACAATACTATGAATAACACCGACTGCTTTTCCTTCCATTTCCAGAGTATTTCCCTGTTCAATATGAAGTTCCACAAATTGTTTCACATCATCCATCAAAGATAATTTCTTTTTTCCAAATTCAAAACCGCATTGATGCATAGCATCTACAAACCGAATACCATCACTATCTTCAATTTCCATGACTTCTTCTTCATTTTGAATATGAAATAAATTCTTACTCCCCCAAAATACAGTTGGAAAACGACTTCCTTCTTCTTCTGCAATAGAAAATACAGCAAGGTTCTTTTTTGGTCGTCCATATGTACGAAGTAAATCTGCAATTGCAAGGTATCCTCCAACAATACCTAGCTGTCCATCTAATGTTCCCCCATTCACTACAGTATCTACATGAGAACCTGTTCCTATCGTTTCTCCTGTCCCTTCCGTTCCCTCTAAAGTCCCTTTTAGATTACCTATTTCATCAAATTCAGCCCTCATACCTAATTGTTCAAACTTTTCTTTTAATCCTCTTTGTGCTGCTAACCACTCTTTTGTATAAAGAAGCCTTGTGATTCCCCCTGATTCGTTGATTCCAAATGCAGATAACCAATCAAGAGTATCTTTGATCTCTTCTTTCATAATCCCCATAAATGATACCTCCTTTTGTTTTGCTACTTTGTTTATTTTAAACAATTTTCCAACTACCACATACTATAATACATATATTTCATACAATTTTCATTGTCTGCCA
>UQVN01000140.1 GCA_900544525.1 uncultured Eubacteriales bacterium | reverse complement strand
TCCTAAAGTTTTATTTATAAGTTTATCATAGATACAAAAATGTGACAATAGAGTCTTACATTTTTCTAAGCTCATACGCTTCTTTTTTCGCAACAATGATAAAAACAAGAAAAAGAAATCTCCTATCTGTATTTGTATAGGAGATTTCTTATGTTCCTTTGTAATTATTCTATTGTTTATAATACATTCTCACTTCGTATGGTTTTAAGATACCGGCTTTCTCTTCCTCGTAGTTACCAATTATTTTTGTAGCTTCTTTAAATTCTTCTGGCACATCATACTCCCGTTCCATTCCATGGAAATTGGCAACAACTAATAGTTTTTCATTCTCAAAAGTACGAACATAAGTAAAAATGTCTTTATCTTCTGGCATCAACAATTGGTAATCGCCATAAACGAGAATTGGCATTTCTTTCCGAAGTTGTACTAACTTTTTATAATAATAGAAAATAGAATCTTTGTCCTCTAATTGACTTTTCGCATTGATCTCTTTGTAATTTGGATTGACTTTGATCCAAGGAGTACCTGTCGTAAACCCTGCTTGTGCCTCATCACTCCACTGCATCGGTGTTCTGGCATTATCTCTACCCTTTGCATAAATGGACTCCATAATCTCTTCTTCTTTATATCCTTTTTCTTTTCTTTCTTGATACATATTCAAAAGTTCAATATCACGATATTCGGATAATTCATAACGAACATTTGTCATGCCAAGTTCTTCTCCTTGATAAATATAAGGAGTTCCTTGCATCCCATGAAGAACGGTTGCAAGCATTTTAGCGGATGGCACACGATATTCTTTATCATCGCCAAAACGAGATACGGCTCTTGGAAGATCGTGATTATCCCAAAAGAGACTATTCCATCCTTTATCATGAAGCTTTGTTTGCCATTTTGAAAGAACTTTCTTTAATTCTACAAGATCGAGTGGTTTTAAATCCCATTTCTCTGGTCCTTCTTGATCGAGCAAAATATGCTCAAACTGAAATACCATAGAAAATTCACTGCCATCTGGATTGCTATATTGCATAGCGATCTCAGGGGTAGCTCCCCAAGTTTCCCCTACAGTTAAAAATTCACTATGTCCAAACGTTTCTTTACTCATTTCTTGAATAAATTCATGAAGTCTTGGGCCATTTCCTGTAATTTTTTTATCTGGCTCTTTTGCAATACAATCGATGACATCTAAACGAAATCCACCAAGCCCTTTGTCCATCCACCAACGGATCATCTCATAAAGTTCTTCCCTTACTTTTTCATTTTCCCAGTTTAAATCAGGCTGTTTTCTTGAAAACTGATGAAAATAATATTGTTGCAATTCTGGCACCCATTCCCACGCAGAGCCTCCAAAACAGGATCTCATGTCATTTGGTGGCACTCCTTCTTCTCCATCTCTCCATACATAATAGTCATGATAAGGATTGTCCTTACTTTTCTTCGCTTCTATAAACCAGCGATGTTCATCAGAAGAGTGATTGAGCACTAAGTCCATAATAATCCGAATATCTCTCTTTTTTCCTTCTTCAATTAAACGAAGCATTGTGTCCATAGAGCCAAACATTGGATCGATATCCTGATAATCTGCAATATCATACCCATTATCATCTTGTGGGGATTTATAGACAGGGGAAAGCCAAATCCCTTTAATTTCTAACGTATGTAAATAATCTAGTTTTTCAATAATCCCTTCTAGATCCCCAATTCCATCTCCATTTGTATCATTAAAACTCTTTGGATAAATTTGATACATAACGGCATCTTTCCACCAAAGCTGTTGTTTTTGTTCCATAATGTCCCTCCTTTTTGATAAACATATCTTATCATCTCTTGTTATTTTTAAATACTGAAAAAATTCAACATCATTTGCTATCATTTTTCCATCTTTTTCTATGGATTCTTTTTATAGATAAGTGTTCCATTCACTCCTAATACATCTCCCTTACAATTCCACTGAAATAACCGTTCTATATTATTGCTCTCTTTCATATACTCTTTCAACCCAATTGGCTCATTTGTGGCATTTAGCAACACATAAAAGTTTTGATCTTTTTTATAATGAATCACTCTTTCTTTTTTTGCCTCTTCATCTCGATATAAAAATTGAATGGCCAAAGAATGCGTTGCTTCTTCTTTTTTTCTCATCTGGATCAGAGTTTTCATAGCCATTAGTTCTTTTTCATAAACACCTTTTTCAATTTCTCCCCATGGCATACAGCGACGACAGTCCGGATCGTGTCCCCCTTCCATTGCAATTTCTGTTCCATAATAAATACAAGCACTTCCTGCCATCGTAAATAACAGTGCCATCTGCTGATAAAAAATATCTTCACTGCCACATCTTGTCCGCAATCGATCGGTATCATGAGAATCCAATAGATTAAACATAACTTTTTGATTTTGTTCTCGATACAAATTCATGCAACGATTAATGGCATGTTCAAACTGCTTTGCTGTTAAATCTTCTTTCCAAAAATCATTGATACTGCTTGTAAGAGGATAATTCATAACAGCATCGTATTCATCTCCAAGAAGCCACGGAGTAGAATCATGCCAAATTTCACCAAGTAAATAAAGATCTGGCTTTTTCTCTAATAAATACGCTCTTAACTGCTTTAACAAATAATGGGATACTTCGTTGCCAACATCGAAACGAATGCCATCGATTCCATATACATCTACCCAATATCCACATACATCCTTTATGAACGCAACGACTTCCTCATTGTTTGTGTTAAGTTTTGGCATACCTCCTGCAAACGCGAAAGAATAATAGCTACCATCTCTTGTGTTTCTTTTTCCCTTCTCAACAGGAAACTGTTGAATCATAAACCAATCTTTATATCTGGAATGTTCTCCATGTTCTAATACATCTTTCCACGGAAGAAACTCTGTTCCACAATGATTAAATACTCCATCCATCATCACTTTCATCTGAAGGGAATGTGCCTTTTGTACCAGTTCCTTCATCCTATCTTCATTCCCAAACATCGGATCGATTTTTTTGTAATCGGTTGTATCATATTTATGATTGGAAATGGCTTCACAAATAGGATTCAAATAAATTCCAGTGATTCCAAGCTCTTTTAAGTATGATAGTTTTTGTATAATTCCTTTTAAATCACCACCATAGAGATCAAAATAAGTTGTCTTTTCCATTTTCCAAGGTTTTATATGAGGATAATCCTTTTTTCCCTCTCCATTACAAAAGCGATCGGGAAATATTTGATACCAAACGGTATTCTCTGCCCATTTTGGAACAACTCCAATATCTTTTTTATTCATCCAAGGCATAATAAAATATTGGATCATACGACCGCTTTCTTTTAATTGTTGTTCCTGATAAAAGCCGTCTTCTACATAAATCCATTGTTCTTGCTCTGTAAGAAGTTTAAAATAATATTTACACCGTTTATACTTTGGCTTTAACACAATTTTCCATAAAAGATGATGTTCTAGTTCGATCCTCTCTTTTATTTCCTCTTCTTGACCTGACCAAATTTCATTGCCACCTAAAATACCAGCGGAAAACGGATCTCCCCAATTGATAAACACTTGTTTTACATCATAGCCTGTCAATAAACTTATAGCTAATTCTTCTTCATTTCTTGCATAGCAATATTGCTCTGTGGTTCTGTGATAAACGCTCCCAAATTCCATTGCTAGTTCTCCTATTTCTTTCCCTTATCCATTACATGTCTTTTTTTAATTTTTTTCTTGTGGCTTTGCACAAATAATTGCACTTTGCGGTTTTAAGAGAACAAAATCTTTTATTTCTTTCCCTTCTTTTTCCCTCGTAGTACTGCTTTCATCTGCAAGAAGCCTATAAGTTCCATCTGGAAGATTTACTTTTACTTCTTTTTTATTGGCATTATACGCCACAAATAACTGTTCATATGTCTCATCTGCTCTTACATTCTTCATTGTAAAAGCGACTACATTCTTCTCTTGACACTTAAAAAAATTACAATACTGGTAGGCATCGTTTCCAAAATAGCGATATGTTCCAAACTGTTTTCGAATCTGATAGAGTCCTTTATAATATTCGACTAAATCCGCATAATCAATGGTTCGCTTCCAATCTAACTGATTTAATTTTGCAGAAGAACAATAACTATTTTCCTCTCCTAATTTCGTTCTTGCAAACTCCTCTCCTGCCTGAATAAATACCATGCCTTGACACGTAAATACAATAGCTGCTACTAATTTATTAATTCGAACAATTTCTTCATCTCGTTTCTCATACTCAGGCTCTTTTCGCAATGTAATAAGAAGTTTGTCCCATAGAGTGAAATTATCATGGGCAGATACATAAGAAATAATCTGAGAAGGAGCTTTTGGTCTCCACTTTTTCGAACCATCACACCATGCCACAACCGAATGTTCAATTTCCTTTTCTAACCCTTGCTTTCCATTGACAAATCCTGGAACTTTTCCGTAGAACACATGGCCTTTAATGGCATCTCTTGTGCTATCACAAAAAATAGCTACTCGTTCATGCAGGTATTCCACATTGTCTTTGATTGCTGGAATCGCTTTTTCTTTCATGAATGTTTTAGAAGCTGTCCATGGTTCTCCATACATAATAATATTTTTTCCATCAGGAAGTTCATCCAATTCTTTTCGAATTTCATTCATAATGTCTGTATGATGAAGTCCCATTAAATCAAATCGAAATCCATCCACATGATATTCTTTTACCCAGTATAACAACGATTGTTTCATATACTGTCCAAACATAGAACGATCGCTTGCCGTATCATTACTGCAATCGGAACCATCACAAATACTTCCATCTTCCCATTGACGATAATAATAATAAGGAACGGTTTTTTCAAACCAAGAGTCCAAAGAATAGGTATGATTTAACACTGTATCTAGCACCACGTTAATCCCGGCTTTATGAAGTGCCATCACCATCTGTTTAAACTCTTTAATACGAACAGCACCTTCTCTTGGATCTGTGGAATAAGAACCTTCTGGTACATTATAATTCACGGGATCATATCCCCAGTTAAATTGAGAATCCTCTCCTAATTCATCGACAGAACCATAATCATAAGGAGGTAATAGATGAACATGGGTCACTCCTAACTGTTTTAAATAATCGATTCCTGTTGGATGAAGTCCATCGTTTTGATAGGTTGTTCCTTCTTGTGTAAACGCCAAGTATTTCCCTCGATATTCTTTTTTTATTCCACTGTTTTCATCATAAGAAAAATCTTTAATATGAACTTCATAAATAAAAGGACAATCCATTTTTTCTCTTGCACCTCTATCTTCTTCCCACCCTTCTGGATTGGTAGAAGCTAAGTCAATTATCATACTCCTCTTACTATTTGCCCCACAGGCAACGGCATAAGGATCGGCTGTCTGTCTTGTTTTTCCATCCACTCTCACTTCATAATCATAATAAACGTTATGGTAATCTCCTAGTAATGTCAAAGACCATACGCCTTTTTCTCCTTTTGTTAAAGAAATCCCTTTTTGATATCGTTTCTTTGCATCTGTTTGCTTTAATAATTTTTTTTGATCGATTGCTTCCTCTTCCTCTGTCCCATAGGCATAGAGGTTTACCAAAACGCTATCTGCTGTTGGTGCCCAAAGTTTTAATACGGTCTTTTCTTTTGTATACGTCATTCCAAGATCATATTCTCTGTAAGTATACTCTTTTTCAAACTGTTCTGATTCAAAATATTGTTTCCATTCTTTTGGTGTTCGCTTCATTGGAAATCTCCTCACCTTTTTTCATTTATCGTTAACTGTTATCTTTCTAACGCTTCATATACTCGAAGCAATTCCCCTGTACTCCAAGCCTGTGCAAAACAGCCATGAGAACGAACAGGACGAAGTCCATCATAAATTTCTGCAATCTGTCCAACACAACCTTCTCGCATTGTATTTTCTAATGAAGATAGCTGACGCTTTACGGTCTTTTTTGCCTCTTTTGAATAGCCTTTCACTTTTAAGTAAGCGAAATAATATCCACCGAGTGGAAATCCCCACACAGTTCCTTGGTGATATGCCAAATCTCTTTTTAACTGTTCCCCTCCATAAGTTGGATGAAATTCCTCCTCTTCTGGTGCAAGACTTCGAAGACCACAAGGAGTATAAAGAGTTTCATACACTTTATCTACAACCTTTTCCTCTTTTTCTTTATCAAGCATAGTAAATGGCATAGAAACTGCCCAAATCTGGTTGCAACGAATTTGACAATCCGCCTTTTCATATTCCTTTGTATCGGAGATCACATCTTTTAGGCATTGTTTTTCTTCATTCCAAAATTCTTTTTCAAAACTTTGTTTTACTTGGACTGCCAATTGTCCATATCTTTTTGCTTTGTCCTCTTCTTTCATCACTTCTTTTGCAAACAATTCCATCACTTTTAGAGCACTATACCAATAGGCGTTAATTTCCACTGGCTTTCCATGTCTTGGAGTCGGCAAAATCTCTCCAATTCGAACGTCCATCCATGTCACTTGATCAAGACCTTGTCCTGCCATAATTAAGCCATCCTTATCCATATGAATTCCAAAATCTGTGCCTTTTTGATACCAGAAAATAATATCTTCCATTACCGAATAGGCCTCTTTTACAAAGGATTGATCTTGGCTCTTTTCATAATAAAGATACACAGTATTAATAAATAAAAGAGAGGCGTCCACCGTATTATACATGGGTTTATTTTCCCCTTCTGGAAATAAGTTTGGCATAATTCCCTTTTTACAATACTTCATAAAGGTGCGAAAAATTTCTCTTGTCGTTTCAAACTGTCTTGTGGAAATACAACACCCTGCCATAGCGATCATCGTATCCCTTCCCCAGTCTTCGAAAAATGGATATCCAGCTAAAATTGTTTTTCCATTTGTGGACTCTCGATCGGATACGAATTGATTGGCGCTTTTTACAAGCATCTGTGCTATTTCATCTTGAAGCCCTGCTGTTTTTACAAGCTCTTTTCGATAAGAGACTGCTTGTTCCAATAACTGTTTTTCCGTAGTTTTTAATTGTTCCTCTGTCACGGTTTCCTCTAATAGTTCTTTCATACTATAAAGGAGAAAGAAAGATTTCTTTTCTTTTGGTAAAAGAGAAATAGTAATATTATGATTGCTCGCACAACGTCCCACTTCTCTTCTTCCATCACAAATATCATACTCGTAAAAAAAGTCATCTACATATGTCGTTTCTTCTTCCTCTACAACCCCATTAGTCCAAAAATAGATGGAATATCCGTTAGAAGAGATGCAGTTTCTATTTTTTTCAATTTTTTGTCCTTTCTCCATATTCTCTCCCTTTTTTGTAAACTGAAAATATGGGGTAATTGTAAATGCACTCTCTTTCCCACTACGATTTTCGATTTCATAAGAGATACAAACGGTGTTTTCTCCTTGTTTCATTACCAATTTCTTTTGAATTTCCACCCCTTCTACAAGATACGTCCATTCTGGGTAATCTTCAAATCGAAATGTCAACTGATAAACAAATCCATTTTCTTGTTCTGTTTTTTGTTTGGATACATAATCCTGTGTTGAAATGCTATAGGAATTCTCTCCAACTAAGAGAGTTTCCTTTAAATGATTTACGATATTCATTCGATTATTCGGTGCTTTTACGCAAGCCATTAATACACTGTGATCATTTCTTGTATTCGAACCTACAATGGTCGTGGAGGAAAATCCACCAAGTCCATTGGTCAAAAGGTAACAATCTTCTTGCCCTCTTTCTCTTGTTTTCCAATCTTGTACGCCATATAGAAAATGCATATTAAAACCTCTTCTTTCTTCTCCTATTCATTTTCATTCTCTTCTCGTTTGCTCTCAATAATCATTTGATGAATTGGAATCATTCGTTTTCTAAGCTCTGAGAAATTTTCTAATTTCCATTCCCAGTTTGGACTTCCTGTTGTCCCTGGAGTGTTTAACCTCGCTTCATCCGATAGCCCTAGAATATCTTGTACAGGAAGAATTGCCCAATCTGCAATACTATCAAGCACATAGGAATCAAAGCGATCAATGATCTTCTCTTGGTCATATCCAAGTTTTTCTAAGTTTTCAATAATTTCTTCTTGATACTCCTCTTCTTGCGCTTCAAACCATCCCATCATCGTCTGATTATCATGGGTTCCTGTATAAATAATCATATTTTCTCGATCTTCAAAGTCATTATTTTCTTCTGCCACATCCATTGTAAATTGAAAAATTTTCATTCCCTTTAAATGATAGTGATCGCGAAGTTCATACACCTCTGGCCGCATATCTCCTAAATCTTCTGCTACGATTTCAATATCTGGCATCTCTTTATATAATGCATCAAATAACGCATACCCTGGTGCTTCGATCCATTCTCCTTCAATGGCGGTTTCACAGCTTGCAGGAATTTTCCAATACGTGTCAAAGGCACGAAAATGATCAATACGAATAA
>UQVN01000139.1 GCA_900544525.1 uncultured Eubacteriales bacterium | reverse complement strand
TAAATCCATATCTTATAGAAACAATGAATTTTGCAATAGACCAAAGGTAAAAGTTTTGTAAGAAAAATCTATGTTAGAAATTTTTAAATACTTCTTTTATTGACATAGACAGGACGATATTTGGAATAAATAATTTTTTGGCTATGGTATAATCCGAAATATCCAGATAGGGTATAGCTTAAGGCAATTGCAATAGCATAATAAGGCATACCATCATATCCAAATAATTCAAAACTAATGAGCAAAGAAGTAATAGGGCAATTGGTAGCACCACAAAATACAGCAGTCATACCGACAGCAGAACAAAGTTCAGGTGGTAATCCAATGAGAGAGGAAATAGCGCATCCAAATGTCGCACCGACAAAAAAGCTTGGAACAATTTCACCACCTTTAAATCCTGCACCAAGAGTGAGAGCTGTTATTATCATTTTGAAAAGAAAAGCACCTTTTGGAGCGGTTCCTGTTTGGATAGCAGTTGCAATTACTTCGATTCCTGCACCATTATAAGCTCTTGTTCCAATGAGTAATGAGAACAAGACAACAAGAATACCACCTATAAAGATACGAATATAGGCGTTTTTAAAATATTTTTTGTATAGATATTCGGAAGTATGTAAGAGAATACAAAAAATAATGCTGATAATAGCACAGCCAACCGCAAGGAATACAAGGCGAATAGCAGTAGAAACAGTAAATTCAGGTATAACAGTAAGAGGAAAAGATTCTGGTATTAATCCAAAGTACTTTGCAACACCAGCACCAATAAAGGCGGAGCAAACACAAGGAACTAATGCAGAATAATAAAGGACTCCAACGCTGACAACTTCCATAGAAAAAATGGTAGCTGCCATTGGTGTTCCAAAAAGTGCAGAAAAAGAAGCACTCATTCCACACATGATTACAATTTTTTGATCTAACTCGTTTAATTTAAGCCAATGTCCAAGTTGGGTACCAATACTACCTCCTAGCTGTAAAGCGGCACCTTCTCGTCCAGCAGAACCTCCAAAAAGATGTGTGATAATCGTAGAGATAAAAATTAAAGGTGCCATTTGGATAGGAATCGAATCTCCAGAATGAATGGCAGAAATAATAATATTTGTTCCTGAATTTTTATCTTTTAATAACCAATATAAGAAGACGATGAAAATACCGCTAATTGGTAAGAAAAATAAAAGATTTTCATGTGCTATTCGAGTAGATGTTGCCCAATGCATTGCTTTGCCAAAAGCAGTTCCAATACTCCCTACGACCAGTCCAATCGTAATGGAAAAAATACCCCATTTCAAAAATAATTTTGTTGTTTTAACAGAAACTTTTACTCCATAATTAAATTTCGTTTTCCAGTCATCCATAACTTTCCCTGCCTTTTGCAAAAATAATTTGTTTAAAAAATATATTGTTTGATCGTTTCTTCTTGTTTATGTCATAATAATCGTGTATTTTATAAGAATCCTTATAATTTAATTATAGCATACTTTTTATAAATTGTTGTTTCCTATAGAAACAAGGTAGTAAACTTGCAAATAAGAAAAGGTGGTAGAATGTTATGAAGGTTATTTATGAAGAACCATTAAAGTGCAAAGGAAAATTAGTTGTATTAGAAAATCGCTGGTATCTTTCATTTGAAGAACAGGGTCCAGATAACCGCTATAAGAAAAGGTCATTTCAAGTGTTAGATAAAGAAATTGAGGAGTTTTGTGAGCAGTTGCAAAAGAACTTTGATTATTATGAAGAACAAAAACAAAAAGGTTGTTCTTCTATTATAAAAGGAGAAGGAGCACAGTGGATACGATTTGGAATTCGAGAAGGGGTTTGTCTTTTTTATCAGAGCTATCCTATTAAAAGTAGAAAAAAATTAGAAGAGACTCTTTTAGAATTACAAAGGGCAAAAGAAAAGGCTGAGCAGTTATTAAACAAAGAAAAAGAGGAAACACTTTTATAGGAAAAGAAAAGAGATACAAAAAGAACGGATCTTCTATGGACAGAATCGAAAGAATCCTTGTCATTTTATCTTGGATGATTTAAAATAAAGAGTCCCATAGAAAATCCAAGATTTTATAAGTTTCCTAATAGGAATCAGGAATAAGAAATAAAATATTAACAAGTTAATCGTAGAAAGGATTCTCATGAAAGAAAAGAAATATTTAGTAGGTGTTGTTGCCTTAATTATTTTATGTGTGTTAGGATGGTTTTTATATTCCAATTTTAAACCAGAGACACAAGAAGGCAATAAGAAAATTGATGTTGTTGTAGTACACGGAAATAAGGAGGAGAAAACGTTTCATTATGAAACAGATGTAGAATATTTAGGTGATGTCTTAACAAAAGAAGGTTTAATTGAAGGAGAAGAAAGCCAGTACGGACTTTTTATCACAACGGTTGATGGAGAAAAGGCAGATGATTCCAAACAGCAATGGTGGTGCATCACACAAAATGGAGAACAAGTAAATACCTCTGTTAGTCAAACTCCTGTGATCGATGGCGAACAATATGAACTCACATTAAAGGAAGGATATTAATTGGCAAGTTCAAAAACAAGAGAATTGACATTGATGGCAATTTTTACTGCCATTTTATTAGTCGGACAAGTAGCACTTGGTTTTCTACCCAATATTGAAATTGTAAGTCTCCTTATTATTTTATATACAATCCATTTAAAGAAAAAAGTATTTTTCGTTATTTATGCATTTGTTTTATTGGAAGGATTTATTTACGGTTTTGGATTGTGGTGGATTAATTATTTATATATATGGAGTATTTTAGCACTTTTAACTCTATGTTTTCAAAAACAAACTTCTGTGTTTTTTTGGAGTTTGCTTTCAGGATTTTATGGAATGGGATTTGGGGCTCTTTGTGCCATACCGTATTTTTTTCTTAGTGGAACAAAGGCAGCATTTGCCTATTGGGTCGCGGGATTGATTTATGATATCCCTCACTGTATTGGGAATTTTGTTATTTGTATGCTGTTATTCAAACCATTAAATGGAATATTAGAGAAAGCGGTTTGTTCCGAGTGATATATGGCATAAGAAGATATAAATTGTCGATAAAAATACACTAAAAAGTTTTTTATATTTTTAGTGTATTTTTTTTATGTTATAGGAAATTCCTCGCATAGCGAGTCATCCTATAACATAAAAAAGCACTACGTGGGAACGATGCACAGCTCGCAAAGAAGATATTTTGCTTCGCAAACTGCTCGTGCGCGGCAAAGTGTGCATTGCTAGAAGTAACTTAAAGTCGCGAGGAGTGTGCAATGCACACTTTGTACTTTGCACGAAGACAACGAGTCAAGTAGGGAATCTATGTTATGGAAAAGTGGTTTCTAACAACAGGATGAAGAAAAATATTTAGTTTTAGTATAGAAAATGTTACAATGAAAAAGAAGTTATTTGCTATAAAGAAACGAATAGGATAGTGAATAAGAACTTTTGAATAGGAAGATAAGAAAGGTCAGGAAATAGAATGAGAAATATAAAGATTACAATTGAATATGATGGAGGAAGATATGATGGGTGGCAACGATTAGGAAAAGGCGAATCCTCTAATACAGTGGAACAAAAATTATTGGAAGTGATTCGCAAGATGACAAATGAAAATCCAACATTAAACTGTGGTTCTCGTACAGAAGTCGGCGTTCATGCTTATGAACAGATTGCTAATTTTCAAACAAAAAGTAGTATGAGACCACTAGAAATGAAGCATTATTTTAATCGTTATTTACCAAGAGATATTGCAGTTACTTATGTAGATGAAGTTCCAGAACGTTTTCATGCTACGTTAAATGCAAAAAGTAAAACATATTTATATCGCATTGCAATTGGAGACACTATTCCAGTGTTTGATAGAAAATATGTGTATTATTGTTTTGGAAAATTAAATATTGATAAGATGAGAGAAGCAGGAGAATTACTTGTTGGGACCCATGATTTTAAGGCGTTTTCTACTGTGAAAAAGAGCAAGAAATCAACTGTTCGTACGGTAGAAAGCGTAGATATTTATAGTGATGGAAATGAAGTTCAGATCACAATAAAAGCCAATGATTTTCTTCACAACATGGCTCGAATTGTTGCAGGCGTTTTAATTGAAGTTGGAGAAGAGGTGAGGGAACCTCAAATTATTACAGAAATTTTTGAAAGCGGTGTCCGCAATGAAGAAATTGAGATGGCGGATGCAAAAGGTCTGTTTTTACAAGAAATTGAGTATTAGAAGAGAACAGGCGAGCCAGATGAGCCGAGTATAAGAATGGAGGTATTGGTATGTGGGCAAATGAAAGTGTATTTTATCAAATTTATCCGTTAGGATTTTGTGGAGCACCATATGAAAATGATGGTGTGTTAGTGGATAGAATAAAAAAAGTGATCGATTGGATTCCTCATATTAGAAAGGTAGGAGCAAATGCCATATATTTTTCACCAGTGTTTGAATCCGATTGTCATGGATATGATACAAGGGACTATAGAAAAATAGATGTTCGATTAGGTAGTAATGAAACCTTTGGAACAGTTTGTCAAGAACTTCATAAAGCGGGGATAAAAGTCGTATTAGACGGTGTTTTTAATCATGTTGGACGTGGATTTTTCGCATTTCAAGATGTGAAAGAAAAGAAGAGGGATTCTCAATATAAAGATTGGTTTTATATTAATTTTGATGGAAATTCCAATTATGACGACGGATTTTGGTATGAAGGTTGGGAAGGACATTTTGAGCTTGTAAAATTAAACCTTCAAAATGAGCAAGTAATCCAACATATTTTTTCTTGTATAAAAGGTTGGATAGAAGAATTTGATATTGATGGGTTGCGTTTAGATGTGGCTTATTGCTTAGATCATAACTTTTTAAAAAGACTTAGAAGTTTCTGTGAAGGGTTAAAGAAAGATTTTTTCCTTGTAGGAGAGTTATTACATGGGGATTATAATCAGTTTGTCAATAACGAAGAACTTCATAGTTGTACCAATTATGAGTGCTATAAAGGTCTTTATTCTAGTTTTAATAGCATGAATATGTTTGAAATTACACATAGTTTATTACGGCAGTTTGGACCAGAAAATTGGACACTTTATAAAGGAAAGCATCTATTAAGCTTTGTGGATAACCATGACGTAACGAGAGTTGCAACGATTTTACAAAATAAAAATCATTTGTCACTTATTTATGGGTTGTTATTTGGTATGCCAGCAATTCCTTGTATCTATTATGGAAGTGAGTGGGGAGCAAAAGGGGATAAGGCAGATGGAGATTGGAATCTTCGCCCATGTTTTGAGGTAGCAGAAGAAAATGAATTGACTGAGTGGATAGGAAAGTTAGCAAGTATCCATAAGGAAAGCGAGGCTCTTTGTTACGGAGATTTTCGTTCTGTTCTTCTCACAAACAAGCAAGTGATTTTTGAAAGAAAGACAGAAAATGAAAGAATACTGGTTGCCATTAATGCGGATGAACAGACATATATGGCACATTTTGATGCAGGATGTGGAAGAGCAGAAGAGTTGATTACTGGGAAAGATCATGATTTTGGAGGCGGAAGCGAACTTCCCGCATATAGTGTACAGTATTGGAAGATGGAACGATAATGATGAAAGAAGTAGAGCGTTCAGTGATAGGAATGTTACTGAAAATGGAGCGACTGAAACAAAACAAAGGGCAAAAAGAAGTATGTTATGGAGTCTGTGTAACATCATATCTTAGTAAGATTGAGAATGGAATAGTACAAGCCGATGAAGAGATACTAGTAGCTTTGTTTAAGAAACTTGGAGTTACTTATGAGAGAAATCAAGAGAAATTAAAGCAGTATGAAACATTTGTACAGCGATATTTTTATGAATTAGAATATGGATTAGAATTCCAAAAGATCTATGAGCAAATGAAAAATCAATGCCAAGGAATTGAGTATAGCAAATATGCAGTAGACTGGATGTTAATTCAAGGATATGCAGGGGAAGAAGTTCTTTCATTTTTGGAAAAAATAGAAGATAGAATGTCGCCAAAGCAGAAGGCTCATTTTTATATTTTAAAGGTTCAAAAATCATATGAGGAATTAAATAATGCAAAGAAAGAGCATAAAGAACTGAGGAGGCAGATGCAGTTAGAAGGACAGAAGGCTTATGAAATATTAAGAAATTCCTATTCGCTTATCGTTTTTCTAAATATTCATTTCTTGTTAGGACAGTATTCTATGATTCATCAAAATGAAAGTAATTTTATTGCAATGGCAGTAAAAGAAGGGAATACATTTCGGCTGGCTGAATACTATTTTATTGCAGGTTCTGCCTATGCGTGTCTGAATCAAGAAGAGATGATGATTGATTGTTATGAACGAGTCTTTCATCTATTACAAAACACAAGTTGGAATACTTCCAATAGTGAACTGATTGATATGATGAATTATAATTTGGGAGCCACTTATATTAGTTTTAAAAATTATGATAAGGCTCTTACTCATTTGGATAAGGTTTCAAAGAAAAAACAACATTCTTTTTCTGTTTTGCATAAAAAAGCAATTGCTATGATTCGATTGGGAGAACGAGAAGAAGGACGAAAAATTCTTGAGGAAGCAAAAAATTCTTTACTAAAGTTCGAAGATAAGTACGAGTCGAATTGGCTAAAATATGAAGAGGCCAAGTTAGAATGTGAAGAGAATTTTCTAGAAGATCCAGCGTATTTGATACTCATAGAAAAGTTAATAAAACAATTAGAAGACGAGCAACATTTTGGACATCTTTATTTTTACCATGATGTCATTATAAAAGCCTATACAAAGCAGAGAAAATATAAGCAAGCATTAGAGTTTGAAAGAAAAATTTCTTCATTTATTAAGAAAATAATCAATTAAAGCATATATTTTAATATAAAATTTCTCAAAATAGTTTTATTTACAGGTGAAAGTTAGAAGGATACAATGAAGCTAGAAGGAGCGTGTTGTATTATGAAAAACATAGGAGAAAAGAAACTATGGACTTCTGATTTCACCTGTATTACGTTAGCAACTGTTTTGTCAGCGATTGGTGGGGAGGCTATGAATCTACCAGTAAGTCTCTCTGTTTTTGAGGAAACGAAATCAACATTTTTATCTTCCCTTATTATGATATGTGGAATGTTACCAGACATTATTTTACCAGTTTTTGTTGCACCACTCATTGATACGAACAGTAAGAAAAAATGGGCAATCTATTTGGAAATTCTTATGGCATTTACTTATGGCGTGATGGGACTTTTAGTTTTAGGTTATGGATTTCGTTATGAGTGGTATTTAATTTTTACTTTCATTGTAGCAACGATATCTGTTCTCTATCGTTTGACTTATTCTGCATGGTATCCAGATTTGATTCCTGTTGGGTTAGAGCAGAAGGGATATGCTATTAGTGGGATGATTTATCCAATAATTATTATTATGATGTCTCCAATTGCTACATTTTTATATGAAAGAGTGGTCATGAGTTCTCTGTTCTTTTTTGTTTTTTTACTCTGTTTAGGCTCTGTCTTTTTGAAATCCCGTATCCAAGAAGATTTTTGCAAAAAGAGAGAAATTACATCATTTAAAAAGTATAGAGATGAAATCAAAGAAGGATTTTCTTATCTAAAAAAAGAAAAGGGAATTCGAAACATCTATTTATATATGAGTGTGACAAGTGGAGCATCCGATGGAATTAATATTGTTACTCAGGCTTACTATCAGACTCAGACTTGGTTATCTGTTACAATGCTTGGATTTTTAAAGAGTGCGGAAATGCTAGGAAGAGTATGTAGTGGATATTTTCAATATAAAATGGAAATACCGCCTAAAAAAAGATATAGATTTATAAAGTTTGTCTATACTTTTTATGATACAATGGATGCTTTCCTTCTATGGATGCCATATCCCTTGATGTTATTGAATCGTTTTTTTTGTGGCGCGTTAGGAACATCCAGTGCAACCATTCGAGAAACAGCGGTACAGTCTTATTTACCAAGCGATATGCGAGCAAGAGTTAATGCAATATTCAATATTATCTTTGCAGTTGGGGGGATATTCTTTCAATTTTTGGCTGGGGGACTTGGGCAAATGTTATCCTATCAGACAGTATCATTGTTATTAGGAAGTATAGCTTTTGTTGCAATGATTATGTTAATCGTAATACCAAAAAAAGAAAATCAACCTATTTATGAAGCGGAAAGAAAGAGTACTGAGGTATTAGAAAACGATTATAAATCTATAGAAATAATTGAATAACAATTAGGATGAAAATCCTTGAGTTAGTAGAGAAAAAAGTTAAAATTTATCAAGGCTTTGTGTACTTACTGCGATGGATATGCCATAATTAATAGGATGTGAATAAGCTGGTATATCCATCTGTATGCTTTTGTAATGTATGAGAGGTTTTAGTTGCTTCTAAGAGAAGAGCAAAATGAAATTTATATTGGGAATATTTTTTATCTTGAATAAATAGATAAAA
>UQVN01000138.1 GCA_900544525.1 uncultured Eubacteriales bacterium | reverse complement strand
AAATATTCCTATTATATTGATTTTAAATGCTGGGGGTCCGATAGAACTAACAGATATATTGGATGCAGCAAAAAATATCCAAGCAGTATTACAGATTTCTCAATTAGGGCAACAAGGCGGGGATGCAGTAGCAGATGTTTTATTTGGAGATGTGGTGCCAAGTGGAAAATTAACAGCTACATGGGCAAAATATTACAAAGATTATCCGTATGCCGAAGATTATAGCCATTTAAATGGAAATTTAGAGATAGAAGAGTATAAAGAAGGAATTTATGTAGGATATCGATATTTTGATAGTTTTGGAGTAAAACCATTGTTTCCATTTGGATATGGGTTATCTTATACAGACTTTGATATTCAGTTTATTCGCTTATTAGTGAAAGAAACAGAGTTAGAAATTGAAGTTGAAGTAAAAAATAAAGGAAAATTATATGCTGGAAAAGAAGTAATACAGGTATATGCGACATTACCAAAAGGTAGGATAGAAAAGGAATATCATAGATTAGTTGGATTTGCAAAAACAAATCTTTTACAGCCAGAAGAAAAACAAAAATTAATTATTACAGTGCCTCAAAAGCAACTTGCTAGTTTTTCGGAAGAAGAACACGCATGGTTAATAGAAGCTGGACAATATGGTATCTGTATTGGAAATAGTTCTGTTTCATTAAAACAAGTAGCAAATATAGTTGTGTCACAATTAGTTTTATTAGAACAAACAAAAGAGGTGTCATTTGAAGCCTCTGTAGATTTTAGAGATCTATCAATTGGTGATTGTATAATAAGAGAAAAGAAAATAGAAGAAAACTTATTAGAAGTTCCTTTTGAACCGCAAGTAGAAGAAAAAAACGAATATAAGAAACAATATGCTATAGAGCAAACAGTAGAAGAATTGATCCCATTATTATATGGAAATATTACAAAAGGAACGAGTACTCTTGGTTCTGCTGGAATAAGAGTACCAGGTTCAGCAGGAGAAACAACAGAAGAATTAGAAGAAAAATATGGAATCTCTTCTTTGATTATGGCAGATGGTCCAGCAGGACTTAGGTTGCGTCAAAATTATGAAGTAGATAGAAGAACAGATACGGTTTATGGAGTAGGTGTATTTGCTTCATTAGAAAATGGCTTTTTAGAATCAATGGAATATCATGATGATGCAGACGTTTATTATCAATACTGTACAGCATTTCCAGTTGGAACGGCATTAGCCCAGACTTGGAATGTGGAGTTAATGAAAGAATTCGGTAAGGCAGTTGCAGAAGAAATGGAAGAATTTCAAGTAAGCCTTTGGTTAGCACCGGGAATGAATATTCAAAGAAATCCGTTATGCGGACGTAATTTTGAATATTATTCAGAGGATCCGTTTTTATCTGGAAGTATAGCTTCAGCAGTTACATTAGGAGTACAAAGTAAAAAAGGCTGTGGTGTGACAATTAAGCATTTTGCTTGCAATAATCAAGAGGATAATAGAATGGGTGTTGATGTCCATATTTCTGAGAGAGCACTTAGAGAAATTTATTTAAAAGGATTTGAAATGGTTGTAAAGCAAAGTAATCCGGTAGCAATTATGTCTTCGTATAATTTAATTAATGGTGTCCATGCTGCCAATAGCAAAGATTTATGTACGGTAATTGCACGAGAAGAATGGGGATTTAATGGTGTTATTATGTCTGATTGGAATACGACAGTTCCAGAAGATGGAAGTATTCCATGGAAATGTGTGGCAGCGGGCAATGATATTATTATGCCAGGAAATCAAGAGGATGATGCGAACATTCGTGAAGCGTATAAGACTGGAAAATTATCAGAAGAAGAAATTCGAGAATGTGCAGGAAGAATTATTGAAATGGTTAATAAGTTAAAAAAATAGAAAGTAATAGGGTTGGAAAAATGATGATAAAAAATGAGAAAGGCAGAAAATGAATAGCTGTTTTTCTCATTTTTTGTGCTTTAAATTGATATTTATTATAAAAAATTGATATATATTTTAGTGCAAATCATTAAAATATGATACATAAGTATAAAGCATGAGAAGGGAGACGAAAGCACAAATATTATTGTTACAAAGTAGTTTGTAAGAAAGGAAGGTATCAAGGGTAATATGAAAAAACATGCAAATAACAAAACAAAAAAAGTGTTACAAAAATGTATGGTTATTACAATGGCAGTGGCATTTGGAATAACAAGCATTCCGATGAATATAGTCAGTGTAAATGCAAAGTCAGAAGTTAGAGAAGTAAAAAGTATATCGATTGTAAAGCCAACAACGGATGTCTTTGTATTAAAAAAGGGTTCAACTTCTTCGTTGCGTGTAAAAATTGCACCAACAAATGCAATAAATAAAAATGTGACATATGTATCCAGTAATAAAAAGATTGTGTCGGTGAATCAAAAGGGAAAGATAAAAGCGTTAAAGGCAGGAAAAGCGACGATCAAAGTTATTGCGAAAGATGGAAGCAAGAAAAGTGATAAAATCGTAGTATATGTAGGAAAGCCGATAACAAAAATTAGCACAATAAAAAATGTCATAATTCAAAAAGGAGATACCTATGCATTGGAAACAGCAATTTCCCCAAGCAGTGCGGCATATAAAAAAGTGACATATGAATCTAGCAATAAAAAAGTTGCGACTGTGACAAAAGAAGGAGTGATTCAAGCGAAAAAAGCCGGAACAGCGACGATAACAATCAGTGCTTTAGATGGAAGTGGAGTAAAAGCTACTTGTAAAGTAAAAGTAAAAAAACAAGAACAGGAGGGGAAACCAGAAGTGCCAGAAACACCAAATGTCCCGGAAATACCAAACGTCCCGGAAACACCAAACGTTCCGGAAACACCAAACGTCCCAGAAACAACAATTCCACAATACGATGGTTATCAATTAGTGTGGAACGATGAATTTGCTGGAGAGAGTTTGAATTTTAATGATTGGCAATATGAACCACATGAGCCAGGATGGGTAAACAATGAGTTACAAGAATATACAGAGTCAACCGACAATGTATATGTTGAAGATGGGAAATTAGTCATTCAAGCGTTGAAAAACGAGGATGGGGAAACGACAACTTATACATCAGGAAAAGTAACAACACAAAATAAGCAAGATTTCAAATATGGAAGAATTGAAGCGAGCATAAAAGTTCCGGAAGGACAAGGGTTATGGCCGGCATTTTGGATGATGCCAACAGAACAAGACTTTTATGGAGAATGGCCAAAATGTGGTGAAATCGATATTATGGAAGTATTAGGGCATGAAACCAATAAGGCCTATGGTACGATTCATTATGGTGAGCCACATAAAGAAAGTCAGGGAACTTATGTATTAGAAGATTCAAAATTTTCTGAGGACTATCATTTATATTCTGTAGAATGGGAACCAGGTAAAATGAAATTCTACATCGATAATAAGTTATATCATGAAGTAGATGACTGGTATACGAGCATTGAAGGGGAAGATGAACGGACATTCCCAGCTCCGTTTGACCAGACATTCTTCTTACAATTCAACTTAGCAATTGGTGGAAATTGGCCAGGAAACCCAGATGAAACCACAGACTTTGACAATGCAAAACTGATGGTTGATTATGTAAGAGTCTATCAAAAAGATTCTTATGACGAAAATGTGACAAAACCAGAAAAAGTGCCAGTCCAGTTTAGAGAGCCAGACAGCACTGGAAACTATATGATTAACGGTGACTTTAGCGTAGCAGAAGAAGTAAACGCTCAACAAGGTTGGCAGTTCTTATTAGCAGGTAAAGGAGCTGCAACAGCACAAATTAAAGACAATACAATGCGTATTGAGACAACAGATGCTGGTGAATTGGATTATTCTGTACAGCTTGTACAAGACAAATTACCTTTAAAACAAGGTGGAGTTTATAAAATATCATTTGAAGCGAAAGCGGATGAGAATAGAAGTATTATCGTCGGAATTACTGGACCAGATAACTCTTATGTTCGCTATATGCAAGATACAAAACAAGAATTGACAACAGAAAATAAGATATATACTTTTGAATTCACGATGAAAGGAAACGGTGATGCAAATGCTAGATTGGAATATAATCTAGGAAACCAAGGTTCTACCGCAGGTGTGGAAATTAGTAACGTTCGATTGGAAAAAGTTGGAGAAGTGGAAGTTGATAACACAGTTCCGGTTTTGAAAAATGGAAACTTTATCCATAACGGAACGTTTGATGTTGGAGAAAATCGTCTCGGTTATTGGAAAATCACAAGTGCTCAAGATGTGACAATGAGTGCAGTTGTTACAAATGAAGATTATAAAAAGCGTGAACTGAAAATAGAAGCAGAAAATGTAGAAAAAGTAGAAGATATTATTGTGCAACAAAAGGCAGAAGCGTTATCACCGAATACAAAATATGTATTGACATTTGATGCGTATGCAGATGAAGCAAAAAATATAAAAGCTACTATAGGCGGAAAGACATTTGATGCTGCATTGACAGGAGAAAAAAATGAATTTAAATATGAATTTACAACAGGGGCTTTATTAGAAGAAAATCACAAAGTATTGCAGTTATTATTAGGAAATAATGGCGTTACTTATATCGATAATGTTATGTTAAAAGAAGTGAGCAATATTATTAACGGTAATTTCAATCTCGGAACAGCAGGATGGGAATTATATAAATATGATTCAACTTCATCAAATTTTGAAGTTTTAGAAGATGAGAAAGAAGGAAATATAGCAAGAATTGCAATCGATCATACAGGAGACACCGATTGGTATATTCAGTTAAAACAGAGCGAATTGGCATTAGAACAAGGAAAATGTTATAAAGTATCGGTAAGAGCGAAAGCAGATATGGATCGTAAAATTCAATTCGCTTTACAGCAAAATGGAAAAGAGTGGATTCCATACTCTGATACATTGATATGGGACGTAACAGATGAATATCAGACATTTACAAAAACTTTTAAAATGGGATTTGCAACAGATAACGATGTCAATGCAACTTTAACATTAGGGGCTATTGGTGGAAAAGAAGGAGAAATTACAGAAAGCCATAATGTTTTTATAAGTCATATTCTTGTAGAAGAAATTCTTGAAAGTGAATTACAACAATAATAAATTATAATGATGGCGCAAAAAAGTTGTTTACATTTCTTGTCATCCAGAGACATTAGAAAGAGATATTCGCTATTTTAAGAAAAAAGGATACATGCCAAAAGGATGTTATCCATTTGATTTATTCCCATGGACTGGACATGTGGAGAATGTAGTGGTGTTAGCAAAGGAAAAATAAGAAATCATGCAGTTAAACTACAAGATTTTTAGTTTTGTAGTGAAAATTGAGTAAAAAAAGGGGCAAAACGAATGTAATGTTTTGCCCCTTCAATTTTACCCATTTGACAGACGAAAGGCTCGATAAAAAAATATCTTTTAAATACACGATATAGTGCAAAACTTGAAAAGGGGAGTGGCATATGCTAGGATAAAAAATAAGAATAGAAGAGAAAAAGAGCTATATTAGAAGAGGTTATAGATTACATTATGTTTCATTACAAAGTCATTTATAGTTTGAGTTTACAAGAAAACATATATTTTCATTTGATATAAATTTTAAGTAGAGGTATTGAGTGTGGGATATAAAAAAATATTAAAAGATATAATAAAGACAATGTTGCTATTATTAGGAGCTTCAATGATTGGATATTTTTTTCAATTGTTTCAGATAGATCAGATCAATATAGTAATCATCTACTTACTGGCTGTTGTATTGATCGTTTCATGGAGTGAAGGATATAGTATTGGGATTATAGCTTCTATTTTAGCAACATTTATGTTCAATTACTTTTTCACAGAACCAATTTTTACATTTGAGGTAAATGATCCAAGTTATTTTATTACCTTTATTATTATGACCATTACATCTATGATAACAAGCACATTGACGGGTAAAATTAGGAAAAATGAAAGAGAGGCAAAGGAGCGAGAAAGGGAAACATTCGCATTATATGAGTTAACCAATCATTTGACAGAAGCGAAAAATATGAATGAAATTGCAGAAAATGCAGTTGATATTATAGGGAATGTATTTAACTGTCAAGCGGTCTGTTTTTATTTTTTAAAAGAGAAAGAAGCCGAAACAATAATGGTTCAAAAATTAGAAAATAAAAAGATACAGAAAGAGCTAACAAATAGATTGACAAAAGAAGAATGGGAAATCAATTTGAAGAATGGATGCTCTATTAGAGAAGAGTTTTATGATTGGCCTATTTATATTAGAAAAAACATAATTGGTGTTATTCGAATTCCAAAAGAAAAAGGAGAAAAAATGACAATAAAGGATAAGACTTTATTGCTTACAATGATAGAAAGCATTGCTTTGGCAATGGATCGACTATTGACAATGGAACAACAGATTCGTTCGAGGGATGAAACGATGCAGGAACGATATCGTGGTAATTTATTAAGAGCTATTTCACATGATTTACGGACACCTTTATCTGGAATTATTGGTAGTGCAGAAATGATAAAAGATATGACAGAACCAGATGATATCCGATATGAAATTTCGACAGGAATTCAAAAAGAGGCAGAGTGGTTACATTCTCTTGTAGAAAATATTTTAAGTTTAACAAGGTTGCAAGATGGGCATTTGGTTATTCAAAAAGAAGATGAGGCAGTAGAGGAAGTGATTAGCACTGCCATTGAGAAAGTAAGTAAGAGAAGAGAATATCATGAGATTAATGTTCAACTTCCTGAAGAAATCCTTATGGTTCCAATGGATATCAAACTAATTTCCCAAGTGTTAATTAATTTAATGGATAATGCAATAAAGCATACAGAAAAAGAGGAAGAAATTTGTGTTTCTGTTTATAAAGACGAAGTCCATAAGGAGGCCGTTTTTCTTGTATCTGATCGAGGAGAAGGAATTAAAGAATCGGATCTACCAAATATTTTTCAGATGTTTTATACATCAAGGCAAAGAGCTGCCGATGCAAAACAGGGGATTGGATTAGGACTCGCTATTTGTGATACTATTGTCACTGCTCATGGAGGTAAGATTTCTGCTCGGAATCGAAGTGATGGTAAGGGAGCAGAATTCAAGTTTACATTGCCATTAACAAAGAAGAATAGTGTGGAGGAATGAAAATGGAACATTTAAGTGAAAAGATTTTGATTGTAGAAGATGATACGCAAATTCGGAATTTTATTAGCTATATTGTAAAATCAGAAGGATTTTTATATGAAACAGCAAGTAATGGTCAAATGGCGATGAACTTGTTAGTATCAGAACCCATTGACTTAATGTTATTAGATCTTGGTTTACCAGATATGGATGGGCTTGATATGATTCAAAGAGTAAGAGAATGGTCAGAGATTCCAATTATCGTTGTATCAGCAAGAGATCAGGATAAAGAAAAAGTACAAGCGCTGGATATGGGAGCAGATGATTATCTTACAAAACCTTTTTCGGCTACAGAATTATTAGCAAGAATTCGTGTAGCATTCCGACATTTATACAAAAGTGGTGGTGTAAAAACTCAAGTGGTGTTTCAAGTAGGAAATCTGAAATTGGATTTAGAAAAGCATGTTGTTTCTTTAGAAGAAAAAGAATTACATATTACACCCATGGAATTTAATTTGTTAACGGTACTTTTTAAGAATATGGGAAAGGTTTTAACGACTGGCTATATTATTAAAGAAGTGTGGGGAAAAGACTATGGAAGTGATACGCAGGCACTTAGAGCATTGATGGCGGGACTTCGAAGAAAAATAGAAAAAAATCCAGCAAAACCAAAATATATTATGACGGAGATTGGAGTGGGATATCGATTAGTTGACGAAGTGAAAGAATCCTAATTCTTTCTCACAGAATTCTCACAGGCTTTATAAAATGCTCACACCATTCTCACAGCATATTTGCTATGCTATAGATAGGAAGAAAAAGGTGGCAAATAAAAAGTTACCAAGATATCTAGAGAGGAGATGGCAAGTATGCTATTACAAAAAAGAGTTGAAAATAATGAAAATAATGAATTACTAGAACTTTGTGAGAATGTTCGAGTTTTAATAAAAGAAAAAAAATTGGTGGATTGTGAGAATATAGTAAAAAGTTTTATATGTAAATATCCTCATGCCCCTCAACCACATAATTTATATGGTATTCTTTTAGAAAAAGAAGGAAATCATATACTAGCGATGAAACATTTTAGAGCAGCTTGGGCATTGGATCCAACTTATTTGCCGGTGAGATATAATTTAGAACGATTTGCTAATATGAAAGGAGAAGGAATTATAGCATATGATGAGAATGATATTATTCCTAAGAAAAAAAGAGGGAATCGTTTTATTGCGTATGATGAAAATGGAATTGGTCATGTAATAAGGGGAAGATTTTTGTGTTAAAATCTTTATAGAATAAAAAACAAGATTTTATGGTTTTAATTAAATTTTATCAGTACATAAGATT
>UQVN01000137.1 GCA_900544525.1 uncultured Eubacteriales bacterium | reverse complement strand
ATTGATAGAATAAATAATTCTATAATCGCCAACACGTAAACGATAAAAGCCTTTGCTCTTTTTTCCTTTTAATTGCTTGATGTCTGTTCCGTTTGGTAATTCGAAGATAGCCTTTAAAATTCTTTCTTTTTCAGGCTTAGGGAGTTTTGTAATAAATTTTTCAGCTAGTTTTTCGATAATAATTTCATATTTTTTCATAGCTGAATCCCTTCTCGTTTCGCTAATTCCTCAATTGTTATGCTTTCATACTTTTGTGGGTCAGAATTATCTAGGTATTCTTCGACTAGTTTTTCACAATATAAATCATCTTCGATCTCATCATCAAATTGTACACCTTTTAAGAATGTTAAGATATGATCTATTTTGTATTCTGGCAATGAATCAATAATTTGTTTTGCTTGTTCTCTATTGCTCATGTTTACCCCTCTCTTTCTAAATTATATTTTTAAATAGCATCTTTGTTAGTAGTTGCAAACTTTTCCAGTTCTGCGGGATCATCTGGAACAGAATTATAGATTTCTTCCATTTCTTCAACTGTGATTGGCTTGAAGTTCCCCTGTTTGTTTGTTTTTGTAGTATTGATTCTTTCTGAAACATTTCTTAGATAGTTTTTAAATATCTCTTTGCTATCATTATCTAATTTCCAATATTCTATCAAAAGGCTCATAATTTCTACATCGTTATTTTTTGCAATGCTTGCAGCTGCTTGCGTATACTCATCATCTTCTGAAATTTCAATGAACATTTCTCCATTTCCATTACGTAGCCATTCTTCATTTACATTAAATTCTTTACATATTAAAGAAATAACAGCATCGCTTGGAGAACGTCTTCCAATTTCATAATTTGCGATATTATTTCTGACTACACCTAATCTATCAGCAAAGCCTTGTTGTGTCAAATCTAAAGTTTTTCTGAGTTTTTTTAGTCTGTCATTCATTTATTGATATTCACCTCCCTTGTAACATGATTATATAATATAAAAGTGTCATAGTCAACAAAAAGTTTCTAAGACACAAAAAAAGTATTGACAAATTGCTCTTTGACACATATAATAGTGGCATAGACACATTAGTAAATCAACAAAAGAAAGAGGTGATAAATATGTTAGAGAACATTGGAAAATTTAAAAAAGTAACAGAAAAAGATCTAAACGATGGACAAGAAGTTTTAGCTCTATATGACAGTTTAGATGAAGAAGCAAAAAAACAAGCAAAAGTCTATCTTAGTGCATTGAGTGATCGTTGCAATTATGTAGATGGGAGAATTGCTTAGGGATTCTGAAAATTGAATAAGAAAGAGATGATAGCATGGATGATTACATAGATAAAGTGGTAGAAATTATTTGTAATAGAATTTACGCAGGGCAAAATGACATAGAAAATCAAGAATTAGGTGAATTGACAAAAACCTTAGTTGAATTAATAAACGCCAAAGCCAACTTGAACTCATCTAAAAGAATGTTTGAGGGTAGTGAACAAGATGATGATAAAGTACTTTCTTTAAAAAAGAAAGTGACTGATTTAGAAGAAAAACTTGAAAATCAGTCACTGATAGTAGAAATTCTCTTTGAATTTGCTAGAAGTGTAGCAAACAAAGATAAGACATCATTACTTTCCTATCAACAGTTACATAGTCCATCTCCTGATAGTCGTAAGAAGGTACGTATGCTTTTTCAGCAGATTAGAGAACAGTATGATGAACTAGAACATTTAAGAGGAGCTGATGATGCTAAGAAGAATAACAACATCAGCTCAGGTCTTGAGGTTAAATTAAATGTTGGAAATTTGTCCCAAAGTAATAGCGATGATATCTTCTGGATACACGAAAAGATACTCGAACTTTTGGGCAGGAGCATTTCCAGTAATTAATGTAGCATCTTTTAATGTTAAAACATATGTTGAAACACTTGGATTAACAATCTTTTTAGCAGTTTTATGGAGTGCTGACATTAGAGATAAAGGAATAGATGTTTCGGATTCTTTCTCTAAATCAATACAGGCTGTTCCATAAATAGTTCCAGCAGCCGTAATGACAACAACTGATGTGTTAGTAAAATCAAGGACTTCATCTTTATTTCTGGAAAGATGAGAAACACTTAATGCCATAGCTGTTTTGAAGTCAGGTGCTTTTATAGATTCATTGCTACATTTTGAATTATTAATTGTTTGTTCAGACATAATATAATCTCCTTTCTTATGTACTCGGTGCTGGTAACACCTGTAATTTAAGTATAAGAATAGAGATGCAAAAATGCAATAGAGATGCCTCCCTAATTGGGGGCGCATCTCTAAAAAATCTAGGAAATAAAAGAATGATAGAAAGTCGAAACACTCCTTTTTAGGAATGTCGCACAGAAATGACCTACTGTGCCTGATGATGACAGGTTAAAGACAGAAAGAGGTGATAAAGTGGAAGAAATCTTAAAAGAAGAAGTACAAGAAAAGGGAAATTCTCTAATTTTGACGGATAAGGATTTACATTGTATATCAAGACTGATTCAAAGTGCGATGTTTGCAGAAGGAGAAAATATATTATACGGTTGCAGGTATTGTAAATATAGTGTGGAATGTGGGAATAGCATTTCAAAAAGGGAAGGACTGTATTATACAAAGCTAAGAAAAAAATTACAAAAATTAACTGGTGTAGATTTAAGTCCTCAAGAATTAGAACTTGAAAAAAAGTTCTATCCAGCTTCTTTTCAAGCTCTATATCCTAAAGAGTACGAGCGACTTCTTCAAGAACAGGACATTTGTCGTAATAAGGACAGTTGATAGTAGGGCAATTAGAAGATAGTGGTTGATAGTATCTATTGGCTACAAGGACTTCATAAGGAGCAAAAGTCGCATTTAAGACAATAATATCATCCTCGTATGGGCAATATCCAGAACAAGTACGATTGATAGTTTTGCTCATAAAAAAATCTCCTTTCTTTATACTCGATGCTGGGAACATCTGTAATTAAAGTATAGCGAGAAAGGAGAAAAAGGGCAATGAAAAAAGTCGAAACACCCTTTAAAGAGGGTGTCGTATGGAACTGACCGACCATACCTGATGATGACAGGTCTGATAATACATATAACAAGTAGATTTCAATAAATAGAATGAAAGAAAGGATGAGTATTATGTTAGAAAATACAGAATTGATGATTAAGAGTGAACAACAGAAAACAGAGGCAGAAAAGGCATTAGATTTTATTGAGAGTTTAACTCCAACAGGAAAGAAAATTCTGTACAACTTGATTGGAGCAGCAGATTTCTTTGAAAAAGCTGGAATGTTAAAAAAGTCAGCATAGGGGTAAAAGCTTATAGAAAGAAGGGATAGTATGATTAAACATATTATGAAAGACGGAAGTGTAAGAAGTACAATAGAAGGGGTTGTGATACCGCCAACAGGACCGACCAAAGCTGTTTATAACATTATTTTTAACAGTTATAAAAAGAAGAGTAATAAAAAAGAGAGTGCTTAAATTATAGTCGAAACACCCTTTTAAAGGGTGTCGCATGGAGCTGACCTACCATGCCTGATGAAGACAGGTCGAAAAATTGCTGGATCCAAAAATCCATTAATCCTCCAAGTACAATTTCTTTGGATCCAGTAATAAAGAGGAGGTGTGACAGTTGAAAAAGATATTTAAGAAAATGAAACGAACCATATGGATTGAGTTTTTAGGAGCAAGCATATTGATATTGCTAGGAAAATGGGTACCATTCCAAGTATGTTTTTATCTTGCGGTTGGAATGGTTATTACGATGAATTTATCCATTTTAATCGATTTAGAAGATCCATTAAATGAAACTTTAAAAGAAAAAAAGGCAATAAAAAAAAGCCGATGAGCGGGAACTCAAATCGGCAAAATACAATATTGATGATCCTATGATAGCATAGTGAGTTGAATTTTACAAGATTAAATTAATAATTTTTAATCGAAACACTCTCGAAAGGGAGTGTCGCATGGAGGTGGTCTACCATGCCTGATGAGATAGACCTAATATTATGGCCCTAAGAGTTTTTTTCTCTCCAAGTACATTTTTCTTAGGGTCATAAAAATTAAAAGGAGAATAATAATGAAAATGGATAATCAACAGTCAAATAACAAACAACCAATAGGAGTAGAGTGCTTGATCCAGCACTTTAAAGTATTTTATGAGCAATCAATAGATGGACAATTAGCGGACTGGGGAGAACCATGTTCAAAGTGTCCATATATGAAGGAATGTGGATGTAGTTGGTATGAAAATATTCAGCCACTTTTGGAAAAAACAAAAATCGAAGTAGAATTTCCACTACCATCAAAATTGGAATAAATAGAAAGGAATAATAGCTATGGGAATCTATAAGAAATTGGCACAAATTCAATACGAACTTAATGTTCCGAAAGGAAGAGATATTTTCCTTAAAAAAGGAAAATTTAGTTATAGAAAATATGAAGACATTATAAAGGCTTTAAAACCATTACTCAATAAATATCAGGCATGCCTGCTTATGAGTGATGAAATTGAAGCAGTTGCTCCCGATAGAGTATACATAAAAACGACATTGAAACTTGTTGATATTGAAACGGAAGAATATGTTGAAAGCACAGCATTTGCAAGAGAAGACTCATTATCACAAGAAACGCAAGAAGGAGTTACGCCAAAAACAACATTGAGTGTTAGTAGTTATGCAAGAAAATCAGCATTGATTGCTCTTTTTTGCATTGATGATGGCGATGAAGAAAGAACGTGGGATGGTGATAATGCTAATAATAAAAATAGCATTGATTCAGATAATAAATCGAATGTCAGTTCGATCAAAGAGAAAGAAACAGTTGAAAAAATAGAACAAGAGTTCTCAGAAATGAATAGAGAACAAATAATAAATATTATTTACCAAGAAATGAAGCAAAAAAATATTTCTTTGCATGAAGTTTGCTCAAAGTTCCAGGTGGAGAAGATAGAAAATCTCTGTTTGAACTCTTTGGCAAGAATATATTTCGCTCTATATAAAGCAGAACAAAAAAAATAAGGTCATGTATTTAAACATGACCTTCATACAAGCTCGTGATTATAAACAGCAATATCACAAAGCCTACTAACTGACAAGTATAGTATACCATTCATGCTGTTTATAGTCAATGCAGGTATCGTAATTTAGCAGAAGTTATCTGCTTTACGGGCTTGTATGGGGTATTAACATTCCAACCATAACTTATAAATATATCTATAAATAAACAGAAGAAGGAAGGGAAATGGCATGGATAGGGATAGATATTACTATGAAGATACAATTGACAATAGCAAGTTCATAAAGGTTCCAAGTGAACTTATAAATAATAAATTATATAAAGGGTTATCTTGTGCTGCTAAGTGGTTATATACACTTATGTTAGATAGAACTTCTCTTTCTTCAAATAATGGATGGGTAGATGAGAATAAGAGGGTGTATATATACTTCTCAATTGAAAGTATTATGGATTATCTGGAATGTAGCAAGCCTAAAGCAATTAAGGTACTAAAAGAATTGGTAGAAGTAGGGCTAGTAGAGAAAAAGAAACAAGGCCAGGGAAAGGCTACTATTCTTTATGTTAAAAGACTTATTTCTTCAAAATTAAACAACCAGGAACAGAAAGAAAGTACACCAGAGAAAGTTAAGGATAAAAGAAAGGTAATATTTTTTTACTCTTCTAGGTCAAAAAAAATTACTTGTAGAAGTAAAGAAAAAGAACTTCAAGAAGTAAAAAATATTGCCTCTAATAAGACTAAATATAATCATAACAATTCTATGTATGATCGATCTATCTATCAAGATATGAGAAAGATGGATAAAGATAAGATTGAAGTTTATGAAAATGAACTAAAGAAAAATATAGAATTTGATCTCCTAGTAAATGATTTTGGACAAGATACAGTGCAGCCATTAGTTAATATCATGTTGGATGCGCTGATGACAAAGAAAAAAGAGTTTGCTGGCATTAATACAGAGCTATTCAGAAATAGAATCTGGAAGCTTAGAATGAACCACATACAATATGCTATTTGGGGACTTAGAAATACAAAAGCCAAGATTAATAATATTTATGCCTATGTGGCTAAGACACTATATCAAGCGACTACGACAGAAAGTTATTATTTCACCACACTGCTTAATTACAACAAAAATAAGGAGCAATGTGTGGAGGAATAGATATGTTTATACGAGAGAAGAAAATAGATTGTGGCCAATACAGAGAGGTGGATATTATTCCACGCACAGATAATGCAGAAAGAGCAGTTAAAGGAAAACGTGGTAAGCGTATTCGAGTGACTGCCCCTAAGCAGAAAGACATAAATGAAAAAAATGCCAGAAGATACTTGGTGCAACTAGGAAATGGGAATTTTGGAAAAGGGGATTTCCATGTTTCTCTTACATACAGTGCGGATAATTTACCTAGCACAGTAGAAGCCGCAGAAAAGTTTGTAGGTAACTATTTGCGAAAGGTAAGCAGAAGAAGAGAGAAACTTGGAGTGGAGCCTTTGAAGTACATATTAGTTACCGAATATAAACACACAAAAGATGGCAGCAGTATAACGAGAATCCACCATCATATTATTATGAATGGTGGATTAAATCGAACAGAAATAGAAGCAATGTGGACAAAGGAAAGAATCAACTGGAAGAAGGCTCAAAATGATCTTAACTATTTTGATGAAATAAATCAGATAGGATGGGCCAATGCTGATCGTATCCAGGTTGATGAAAACGGAATAGAAGCCTTGTGTAAATATATAACAAAAGAACCGCAGGGCAAAAAAAGATGGTCTTCTAGCAGGAACTTAATAAGACCAGAACAGATGCCAAATGCAGATAGTAAGTATAGTAAAGCTAAAATAACACGGCTTGCAACTTCTGCGGATGCGGGAAAGAAATATTTCGAAAAACAATTTCCTTTGTACCAGATAGTTAGTGTGCAGCCTGTTTACTATGATGAAACTGGCTGGCATATCTATCTGAAAATGTGGAAAAAAGATGATGCGATAGGTAAGAAGAGGCAAAGGAGAAAAGGAGAAGGAAAATGGAAAAAGAATACTTAGAAGAACTGGAACAGGCTAAAAAAAATGCTCGTTCCATGCATTCAGGAGTGAACAAGTATCAGCTTAGGTACTTGGGTAGCTATAAAGGGCGGTATCAAAATTATTATTATTACCAGGATAGTGAAGGAAACTACTGGTACGAAAATGATTATGATCGCCAAATGGAAGTAAAAGAGAAAGAAAAGAAAAAGCAAAAATTAAGAACTTGGAGGAGCGTGGCGTGATAGATAAAAGTAAAAGCATACGAGCAAGAAAAAACAATGCCAAAGGGCATATGTTTGAAAGCTATATTAATGCTGCTTGCTTGTATTATAAAAGAACTGGACAAGCTGTTATAGAGAAGATTCCAGAACCGTTTCGGACCACTTCTACAGAAAGAAATGGAACGTTCTCTGGAAGGTTTATTTCTAATGCAAAGCCCGATTATATTGGAACGTTAAAAAATGGGCGTTCTATATGCTTTGAGGCTAAGTACACCACTACTGACAAAATGCAGCAGTCGGTATTAACAGATGAACAGTGGAAAAGCCTTGAAGAACATTACAAAATGGGAGCAGTAGTCGGCATTTGTATTGGAATTAAAGATGTATTTGCCTTTATTCCCTGGGAAGTATGGAAAGGAATGAAGGAGATATATGGAAGAAAACATCTTAAAATAACAGATTTAGATACATATAAAGTTCCATTTAATGGAGGTTGTCTATTTTTGGACAACATTAAGCAAGGTACCTCTCTCTGAAAAAGAGTTCGTATATCACAAATAAAGTCATGGTATTACCCCTAGATTTTTTCTAGGGGCAGAAAGGAGAAATATGAAAAAGATTTTAACAAGAGAGTTATATAAAAAAATAAAACAGATGGATCGGCAGGAGATGCAGTCATTTTTAGAAAATCTATATCAGGAAGGAAGGGATTCAGTTCCTGGTATAGATGTAAATAGAATAAAAGAAATTGTTATGGGAGTAAAAGGTATAGGAGAAAAGAAAGCAGAACTTATTGAACAAAAAATAAGGGAAGCTTTCCAAGAAGGAGAAGAAAAGTGGGATTAATATTATTAGTTGCAGTTTTAATTTTTTTAATCAATATCGTGTGGCAAGTTTGTTCGGTTAATTCACTTCATACTATAAAAAAAGAGTTACATCCTTCTCTAGATACATCCCCTGTTTATATGCCTAAAAAACAAACTAAACAGATATCCAATGGAAAGAAAAAGAAGAAGAAAAGAAAAAAGCCAAAGGCTAAACAGAAATAAATCAAAATAAACAAATTTGAAGTAAATAATTGGAGAAAGATGCACGGGCTAATAAAGAAGAGCAAAAAGACATGGAAGAAGGGGAAAAGATATGGAATTGCATCTGATAGAAGGAGATAAATGTGTTAGAACCAGGATAAAAGTTGGTATTAAAGAATTAAAAAATAGTCCTGTATTAGCAAGTATTCTAAAGGAGACACAACCATATAAACAGAATAGTAGATACAAATACTATGAGTTTAGTGGTGACCTTTTGAATAGAAAGAAGGGACGAAAAGGGATGATGGAATATTTCAATAAAAATGTAAAAGAAGAATTTAAAGATATCTTTGAAGTGCATAAAAATGTTACTTCATATCAAGATGATTATTTATTTTTATTTA
>UQVN01000136.1 GCA_900544525.1 uncultured Eubacteriales bacterium | reverse complement strand
GGCACTGGATTCTGACTCCAGCATCCGGAGGTTCGAATCCTCCTAGCCCAGCTAGGAGTAAACCACTACTAAATAGTAGTGGTTTTTTTATGTTATAGGAAAAGCAATATCCTATAAAGTTTTACTTTTTCTTTTTGGGTATGTGAGAAAGGGGAGATATCATTATGTATCAAATGACAATAAGAGTCCGCTATAGTGAAGTTAACGCAGAAAAAAGAGTAGATATGGCACAGATTGTAAAATATTTTCAAGATTGTAGCACCTTTCATTCAGAAGATGTAGGTTGTGGAATTGAAATATTAGAAGAGAAGAAAAAAGTTTGGTTTTTATGTGCATGGCAGATTGAAGTAGAACGTTATCCAGTTTTTGGAGAGGAATTAACAATTACAACATGGCCATATGATATTATGAGCGTTAAGGAACGGGGAAAGGAAAAGCCGATTCATGGTGAGCAGTCAATGACTAGCATAGAAGAAAGTAATGTATCTATAAGAATTCGCAATAAAAATGATTTGTATGCTTATCGAAATTTTGCTATGATAGATAAAGATGGGGTTACCATTGCAAGAGCCAATTCTATTTGGTTTCTTGTGAATACCGAGACAGAAAAACCGGTAAGAATTACGAACGATGATGTGAAGATGTATGGAATAGGGAAACCACTTCCAATGGAGTACAAAGGAAGAAAAATTAAAATACCAAAAGAAATGAAAGAATACGATACATTTTCTATTTTAAAAGCTCATATTGACACAAATGACCATGTAAATAACAGTCAGTATATTATTTTTGCTGAGGAGTATTTGCCAAAGGATTTTGCCGTTAAATGCATGCGTGCAGATTATAAAAAAGCGGCCAAGCTTCATGATGAGATTGTTCCAAAGGTCTGGCAAGGAGAAGATACTTGTGTTGTAGAATTTTGTGATACAGCGCAAAAGCCTTATGTGGTAATTGAATTTGAGCGTTTTAAGTAGGAAGATAGATAAGAAATAGGAGTAGGAAGAAAGGAAGTTTTATGATACGATTAGGAGAAAAGCAAGTTTTATATGTGGTCAAACAGACAGATTTTGGAGTTTATTTAGGAGAAAGTGATTTCGAGACAAAAAATACGATTTTACTTCCTAAAAGACAGGTTCCAGATGGGGTAAAAAAGGGAGATTCCGTAGAAGTCTTTATTTATAAAGATTCTGAGGACCGTATTATTGCTACAACGAAAGAACCAGCGATTATGCTAGGAGAATTAGCGGTATTAAAGGTAAAAGATACTGCTAAAATAGGAGCATTTTTAGACTGGGGTCTTGATAAAGATCTTTTATTGCCTTTTAAAGAGCAAGTTGGAAAGGTGGAAAAGGGCAGAAGCTATCTTGTTACTTTATATATTGATAAGAGCAAGCGTTTATGTGCTTCTATGAAAGTATATGAAAAGCTTTCTTCTAATAGTCCTTTCCAAAAAGATGACAAAGTAGCAGGAATTATTTACGGAAGAAAAGAAGGAATTGGAGCTTTCGTGGCTGTAGAAAATCAGTATCATGGTTTGATTCCAGAAAAAGAATTGTTCCGTCCTTTAAGAGTAGGAGATCAAGTAGAAGCAAGAGTTATCCGTGTTAGAGAAGATGGAAAATTAGATTTAAGTATTCGAGAGAAAGCTTATATGCAACTTGAAATTGACAGTGAAATGATAGAAGAGTTATTAAGAGAAGAAGGTGGATTTCTACCATTTCATGATAAAAGTGATCCAGAGGCAATTAAGAGAGAATTTGGAATCAGTAAGGCTTCTTTCAAGAGAGCAATCGGTCACTTATTAAAGCAAGAAAAAATTGAGATAACAGAAGATGGGATTTCATTAAAATAAAGGAAAGTATTATTTTAAGAAATTTTCTCAATAAAACAAAGAAAACGAGAATTTGCTAGAGAAAAATAGGGGCATATTTTATATTTTTTGAGGAATTCCTATAAGAAACAAAGATTTTTTTTGTGAAAGGAATTGTAATTTTGTGACAATATGGTAGAATACTTGTGATAACAGATTTTCAAAAACGGAGCCAGATAGAAAAGGGGGCACAAAATAATTGGACTCGATAGATTATTATAATAAGTATGCAAACATGTATTTTGAAACAACAGTAAATTTAAGTATGAAAGAAGCACTTGATCGATTTCTAGAATTGGTACCAGAAGGTGGAGCAGTTTTAGATTTGGGATGTGGCTCAGGAAGAGATAGCCTTGAGATGCTAGAACGTGGATATGATGTGACAGCGCTTGATGGTTCAGAAGAGATGTGTGCCTTAGCGGAAATTCATACAGGGTTAGAAGTTCTAAATATGAAATTTGAAGAACTGGATTTTGACGAGGTATTCGAAGGGATATGGGCGTGTGCGTCTTTAGTCCATGTATCGTCTAAGAAAATGCCAGAAATTCTTCGTAAAATACGCAAAGCACTTGAGATGAATGGTATCTTATATTTCTCTGTAAAAAAAGGAGATTTTGAGGGATACCGCAATGAGCGTTATTTTACTGATTATGAGAAAAGTGATATTAAAGAACTCTTTGCGAAAGTAGAAGGATTTGAGATCATCGACATATGGAAGTCAGAAGATGTTCGAAGCGATCGTAATGATAAACTCTGGTTGAATGTATTAGCGAAAAAGGTTGAAATAGAAGATTGATAAAAGAAGAACTGGCTAGAATAAGATAGCCAGTTCTTCTCTTTTGTATAGAAGGAATAAGTTAAGCAGAAACATTTACATTTCTATACAAAATTCATTTCTATCCAAAATGAAAAAGTAAAAGAGAAAAAATTATAGATTAGCAACATAGGAGGAACGTTATGAGAGAAATAAGAAGAGTCAATCGTTTTTTTCTTATATTAATTGTAGCTTATATGGGGATTAGTATGCTATGGGGATTTATACCGATTGGGGATAGCATTTTCATGAGGAGATTGACCGTTTTATTACCAGAGTTGATTATGTTAGTGATTGCTCTTATTTATTGGAGAAGAAGTCGTATTTCTTTTGGAACGCTAATACGATTTCATAGGTTATCTCCAGTAGTGATTCTATTACTGATTGTGCTTTCCTTTATGATTTTACCATTTGTTACATTGTTGAATGCAATTAGTATGATGTTTGCAACAAATATTGTTAGTACAGAGCTTTCTGGAATGTTGACGAATAGTTTAGCATTTGGATTATTCTCAATAGGAATTGTTCCAGCTTTTGTAGAAGAGACCGTATATCGAGGAATTCTTTGCCAAACGTATGTAAAATATCATTGGTTAAAAGCAGTTGTATTAAGTGGATTTTTATTTGGAATTATGCATGGGAACTTTAATCAATTTTTTTATGCATGGATTCTTGGAATATTATTTGCTGTTGTAGTGGAAGTAACAGATTCGATTTTATCCAGTATGATCGTTCACTTTATGATTAATGGAGTCAATGTAGTAGGAGTTTTTCTGATGGAAAAATATCAAGCTCTTGTTGGAACAAATTTCGATTCTGTCATTCAAGAAAGTAATACCACGTATCTAAATATAAAAGATATTATTGGGTTACTTCCAAGCGGCCTTATTTCTTTCCTAATTGCAGCGGGAATTTTATTTTTAATTGGGAAACTCAGTAAGAGAAATGGAGTTTTACCACAGAAAATACAAGAAGGAAATACGATAAGCCAGGAAGCAGAAATGATGAATAGTGACTTAGGGAAAAAAAGGATCAGACTTTGGACATGGCATCTTACGGTTGCATTTGTATTATGTCTTATGTTAGCTATTACAGTAGAAATAGCAGCTAGGATTTAAGGGAGGTATTTTTTCATGGTAAATAACGAAAAAAGAAAAATAAAGGCTGTGCTCTTTGATATGGACGGACTGATGTTTGATACCGAACGCCTTTATATGAAGGCATGGAAAAAAACAGGTGAGAAGTTAGGAATTCCAATCGGAGATGAATTTTTATTACAGAGCCGGGGAATGGTTAGAGCTGATAGCAGTAAGTTGTTTACAAAGCTATATGATCCTAGTATGGATTATGAAGAGATTATTGCTATTCGTCAAGAATTTTTTAATAAAGAATTGGAAAAAGGGATTGTGTGTAAAAAAGGGCTAAAAGAATTGCTAGTCTATTTAAAGGAATATGGATATAAGACAGCACTTGCTACATCAACGCCAAAAGAACGCGCGTTAAAATTAGTGAGAGAAACAGGAACGGAATCTTTTTTAGATGAATTTGCATTTGGAGATTCTGTTGAAAAGGGAAAGCCTGAGCCGGATATTTTTCTAAAGGCAGCAGAGCTTGTGAATGTGAGTCCAGAGTTTTGCCTCGTATTAGAAGATTCTAAAAATGGCTTAATCGCAGGAAAAAGAGCAGGATGTAAAGTGATTATGATCCCCGATCTTGTTCCAGAAACAGAAGAGTTAAAGAAAGTCATAGATGCAAAATTAGATGATTTAGAGCAAGTGATTTGCTGGTTACAAAAAGTAAATGGAGAAACAAAATAGAAAATTTTTATAAAAATAAGAGAAAAGTTCAAGAATCCATAACACAAGATATAGAATGAAAAAAAAATTTGGATCTAGGACTAGTCATAGAAAAAGGTTTATGCTATACTATTGTTTTTGATGAAGCGAGAAAGCAAAGTGAAAAGAAGGGAAGTTCTCGCATTTCAACAGAAGATAGTAATAGAAAATGGATTTCTTTTCGTGTATAGATTCGTATACACAAAAGAAAAAAGGTTACCATAACAAAAAGGCATTATGAGAGAAAAGAGGTACTATTGTGAAAAAAGGTTTTGATCCAAAGAAGTATATTGAAGAGCAGTCAAAGTATATTTTAGAGCGTGTAAATGATTATGATAAACTTTACTTAGAGTTTGGTGGAAAATTAATTGGTGATAAACATGCAAAGCGAGTTCTTCCAGGATTTGATGAAGATGCAAAAATCAAGCTTCTTCAAAAGTTAAAAGATCAGGCGGAAATTATTATCTGTGTTTATGCAGGGGATATTGAAAGAAATAAAATTAGAGGTGACTTTGGAATCACTTATGATATGGATGTTCTTCGTCTTATTGATGATTTAAGAAGATATGGATTATCTGTCAATAGTGTTGTTATTACAAGATATAATGGACAGCCAGCTGCGGAAGTATTCCGTCAGAAATTAGAGCGTCGTGATATTAAAGTCTATACTCATGAAGCAATTCCAGGATATCCAGCAGATGTTGATATGATTGTAAGTGATGCAGGATATGGAAGAAATAGTTATATTGAAACAACAAAACCAATCGTTGTCGTAACAGCTCCAGGTCCAGGAAGTGGAAAGTTGGCTACTTGTTTAAATCAGCTTTACCATGAATTCCAACAGGGAAAACAGGCTGGATATTCAAAATTTGAAACATTCCCAGTATGGAATGTGCCTTTAAAACATCCATTAAATGTAGCATATGAAGCGGCTACCGTTGATTTAAAAGATGTCAATATGATGGATTACTTCCATTTTGATAAATATGGTCAAGTGGCAGTTAACTATAACCGTGATTTAGAAATGTTCCCAGTTGTTAAAAGAATTATTGAAAAAATCACAGGAAAAGAATCTGTATATCAGTCACCAACAGATATGGGTGTAAACCGTGTTGGATTTGGAATCATTGATGATGATGCAGTGAAAGAGGCATCAAAAGCGGAAATCATTCGTCGTTATTTTGCTACATTATGTGACTTCAAAAAAGGTCAATGTGATGAAGAAGTTGTAAATCGCATGAAAGTAATTATGGAAGAAGTTGGGTTAAAGCCAGAAGATCGTGTTGTAGTTCCAGCAGCTAGAAAATGTGCAGAAGAAAAAGATACGACTGCAGTTGTAGCATTACAATTAGAGGATGGTAAGATTGTAACAGGAAAACGTACCGACTTAATGGATGCCTGTGCAGCAATGCTTTTAAATGCAGTGAAATATCTTGCAAATATTTCTGAGAGCCAGCTGTTATTAGCACCTTCTATTTTAAATACTATTTGTAATTTAAAAGAAAATCATTTAGATAGTAAAATGATTCCATTAACAGCCAATGAAGTATTAATTGCACTTAGCATTTGTGCGGTAACAAATCCAATGGCCCAGACAGCAGTAGAGGGATTAGCGAAGTTAAAAGATGCACAAGCCCACTCTACCGTTATGTTAAATAGAAATGATGAACAGACATTGAAAAAGTTAGGAATTGACGTAACTTGTGATCCAGAATATGCATCAGAAAACTTATTCTATAACTAAGAATAAATAGGAATCCAAAATTTGTTTTTCAAGTAAGGTAGATTCCTGTATGTATTTTGAGCAAAATAAAAGAGTTGACAAGTATAAGGAAGTAGCAGTAGAATAAAAGATAAGCATGTCAATAAACTTTATTTATGACAAATCAAACGTTTGTAAACAAAAAGTGAGCAATTAGGGGCAAAAAAATTGACTCACTATAAACAAGCATAAAAGATGTATGAAAAGATATTTTCTATCTTTTCATACATCTTTTTTTGTATAAGATAAAAAATTTTATAATTAATTTATGATGAGGACACAATTTGTACATAATTTCCTATTATACTGGAACTAGAAATTAGCACTCGGAAAAAGAGAGTGCTAATTTGCAAAAATAACTTTTTTATTATATGATAAAAACGATGAGAAAAAGTGGAAATTTTAAAATTACAGATGAAAATTCCCGCTTAATAGGAAGGAATCTTAACGATAAGGATATTATCGTAGAAAGAGAGGGAGGAATTATGTTTAACAATGAAAAACGACCTGAAAAACCAAAGAAGCCGTTGATGTTTTACTATGCAATCGTGTTGATTGTTTTGGTTTTATTGAATTCTTTTGTTTTTCCAGCAATGCTTGGAAAAAGTGTAAAAGATGCAACTTATAGTCAATTCGTTACGGCTTTGAACAAAGGACAAGTATCAGAAGCCTCTTTAGATGGCGATACGCTTTACTTTGTAGTTGGAGATGGTGAAAATAAGACAGTTTGTAAGACGGTGGCAATGGAAGATGGTACAGCCCTTGTAGAGCGATTAGAAAATGCTCATGTGGAGAAGTTTGATAAAGCAGAAATTAAACAGATGTCACCAATTGTTTCATTCTTACTCACATGGATTTTACCAATTGTCATTTTCTTTGCACTTGGACAATTGCTTACAAGAAGTCTTCAAAAGAAGATGGGTGGCATGGGTCCTGGACCAATGACTTTTGGAAAAAGCAATGCAAAAGTGTATGTAGAAGCACAGACTGGTAAGACATTTGCCGATGTAGCAGGGGAAGAAGAAGCGAAAGAAGCATTAGCAGAAATCGTAGACTTCCTTCACAATCCAAAAAAATATGCGGAAATCGGTGCAAAATTGCCAAAAGGAGCGTTATTAGTTGGACCTCCTGGAACTGGTAAGACTCTTCTTGCAAAAGCAGTAGCAGGGGAAGCAAAAGTACCATTTTTCTCTATCTCAGGCTCTGAATTCGTAGAGATGTTTGTTGGTATGGGTGCGGCAAGAGTTCGTGATTTATTTAAACAGGCACAAGAAAAAGCACCATGTATTGTATTTATCGATGAAATTGATGCTATTGGTAAAAAAAGAGATAGTGGTGGAATTGGAGGCAATGATGAACGCGAGCAGACATTGAATCAGCTTTTAACAGAGATGGATGGATTTGATGGCAGCAGTGGAGTCGTTATTTTAGCCGCTACTAACCGTCCAGAAACATTGGATAAAGCCTTACTTCGCCCAGGGCGCTTTGATAGAAGAATTCCTGTAGAACTTCCTGATTTAAAAGGAAGAGAACAGATTTTAAGAGTTCATTTAAAAGCAGTAAGAGCAAGTGATAATATTAATATCAATACCATTGCACGAGCTACTTCTGGTGCGTCAGGTGCTGAAATTGCCAATATTGTCAATGAGGCGGCACTTCGTGCAGTAAGACAAGGAAGACGTGTTGTACAACAAGATGACTTAGAGGAATCTGTAGAAACTGTAATCGCAGGATATCAAAGAAAAGATTCTTCCATTTCTACAAAGGAAAAATTAATTGTATCTTATCATGAAATCGGACATGCTTTAGTGGCAGCTATGCAGAAAAACTCAGCACCTGTTCATAAGATCACAATTATTCCAAGAACTTCAGGAGCTCTTGGTTATACGATGCAGGTGGAAGAAGATGAACGATTGTTAATGACAAAGCAAGAGGCTTTTGAGAAAATCGTAACTTTTACAGGTGGACGTGCGGCAGAGGAAATGATCTTTGGTTCTTTTACAACTGGGGCATCTAATGATATTGAGCAAGCTACAAAGATCGCGCGTGCTATGGTTACTCGATTTGGTATGAGCGATGAGTTTGACATGATGGCCTTAGAAACGGTAAATAATCCATATCTTGGAGGCGATACTTCACTGGCTTGTTCCCCAGAAACAGCTGCAAAAGTGGATGCAGAAGTCCTTAAAATTATTCGTGAAGCCCATGCTTTGGCAAGAAAGATTTTAGAGGAAAATAAAGATAAGTTGCATGAGTTAGCAAAACATCTTTATGAGCGTGAAACGATTACAGGGGAAGAATTTATGTACATTCTTTTAAAGAAAAAAGAACTTCCTGCTTATACAGAAAATTCTGATAAAGAAAATCAAGGTGTAGACCTTGAAAAATAAATTATAATTTTTTACACTGAAATATCCCA
>UQVN01000135.1 GCA_900544525.1 uncultured Eubacteriales bacterium | reverse complement strand
TAATCCATATTGTTTATAATCTTTTAATTCTTCACGTATTTGAACTAATAAATTATTTAGTTTTTCTGAAAGGCTAGAAAAACTCATGGATTGTGGAATAAATACAATAAATTCGTCTCCACCCATTCGGGCAACAATTTCATCGTTTTTCCAAAAATTTTGTAAACATTTCGCGAATTTTTGAAGAACAAGATCACCTATTGGATGACCTAACTGGTCATTAATTGTCTTAAAATTATCTAAATCAAATAAAAGCATAATTCCTTGTTCTCTATTTGTTTGTAACCATTTTTTTACTCTGTCTTCTAAACAAGCTCGGTTTTTTAATTTCGTTAAAGAATCTGTTTCTAACTCATTTTGTATTCGCTTTTGCTTTTTCATATCATCGGTACGATCTATGATCATTCCATAAAACTCTTCTTCTTCTTTAAATGCCACGATGCTTATGTATTTATTTTTCATCTGAATGATTTTTTCTTCCGTAATATCGCTTTTTACTAGAGTATCAATATAGTTTTGAAACTGCTCTGGTGTATATCGGATACTATCCCAAACCTCATCTTCTACATTTAAAATTTCCTGCATATTACCAGTAAAAAAGTTTTTATTAATTGGATATAAACACTCAAAAACTGCCATATGATTATCAATTGTTGTAATAATTCTTGTCATTCTCTGTGATTTATATCGGTAACTTTCTAACCATGAATTTAATACTTTAGAGATTTGCTTAAATTCTGTATCATGTTCTGTTTGAAATTTCACATTATAATCACCTAACATAATTTTTTTCGCATTGGATTCAATAAATGAAAGATCTTGAAGTACATATTTGCGAATACAGTGTTTAAATATACCAATCGTAACACCTAATATAATAGCGATTATTGCAAATAATTCCAAAATTTCAATCCATACATTTTTATAAATATCGTTCCAATCTTGGTATACTCCAATAATTTTATCATCGGTGAATTTCGTTTTAATATATTTAAACGAATCATTAATATTGACTAATTTCCCCTTCTCATAACTTGATAAAGCAAAGAGAAACTCTTCTGCGGTACTAACTCCTTTAATAGTAATCTGCTGGTCATTATTTCTCGTGATTCCATCCAACTCACCAGTTTCCCGATCTACAAGAAAAACTGCTTGTTTACGAACAGTTGGCATAGATTGAATGATTCTATCAATAGAATTTTCATCTAATATTTTATCTAATACCTCGGCTTTTATTCCAATTTGAAGCACAGAGTAATACTCAGAATCAGACTTTATTCCAATATAAACCATCGGTTCTTTTCCAACAATGTTTGTTGCATTTTTTTGTATCACATAAGTTTGCTCTTCTGCTCCTTTTATTAAATCCCAAAAAGGTTTTGTCTCTTCATGGGAAAACAAATTTAATCCAACTGCTTGGCAATCGGTACTTGCAATAATCGTCCCATTTTCATCAATCAATTCAATGGACTGTATTTCCATAATCGTTTTCAGCTGATTTAAGGAACGAAGTCCCTCTTCTTCCTCCAAATAATTTAACATAAAATCAATGGACTCTGCTTTTTTTAAATAATCATCTTCAAATGTTTGTACAGCCTCTTTTGTATCTGTATTACTTTGTTCGTAAGAAACTTCGACCTGTTTTATGATTTCATCTATCCCCTGTTTTGCTCCTCCGCTTTCTATTTCATAAACGATAACAGAAAGTACTAAAAATAATACAAGGGATAAGAACAGGAAAATGCTTTCAATGCGTCTAAATAATATTTTCTCCATAGCTACCTCATTATTTTATAACTCGTAATGTGAAAAACTAGAAAAGAATATTTCCTATTGTTTTGTAGGGAGTATACCACAATCCATTACGTTTTTCTATAAATATTGTATAAATAATGAATGGAAAACGGATTCCTTTATTGTTCTTTGGACCAATCCCCAAAAAATTCTACTGTACTATTATAAATCGCTGAAAATGCAGGGAATGGAAATTCATCAAAAGAAATAGAAATCCCTTTTTCAAAATAAGCTCCATTTAATTCTGTTATCACTTGACCGTTTACTACGGTATCCGCTAACCAGAAACAGTTTTCTACTATTCGAGAAGATGAAAACAATCCAAATCGATAAATAGACGCTCCTTCCATTTTCCATAAAGCAACATAGCAATCTTTATAAGTGCCAGAAGGACTATCATCTTTATAAACAAATCCCGCCGATACACTATTGCTATTTTCTTTAGAACTTGTTATCTCCCCAACTACAAAACTATTTGAAATCGTTCCATTGTTATGAGAAAGCAAAAATCCACTGGTAATTTCATTGGCAGTCATAATTCCATTTACATAGCAAGAAGTAATTTTTCCTCCCCAATCGTTGGTATAAATAAAGCCAGCTGTGTTTTGTTCGCCCGATAAAGTGCCAAATAAAGAACAGTTTTTGATCGTTCCCGTATTTACATAAACAAAACCAATAACGGTTTTTCCCTGTAAAGAAACATCCGGATATGCCGTTTTTGATACTGTATTTGGAAGAATAGTACAAGACTCTAATGTTCCAGTATTTTTATTTACAAAACCATTTGTAACTTCAGAATCAACAATGGAAAGAGATGAAATTTTTACATTGGATATTGTTCCACTTGTTGTATTTACAAATCCATTGGCGATTTCATTACTTTGTAAAGCAAGATCCGTAATAGAAATATCTTTTAGGATCGCTCCATTATTTTCTTGTAAAAATCCATTAACATTTTTTGCTCCATAGAGTTTAATATTTTCCATTACAATATCGAATATATTACCTTCTGCTTTTTTAAGAAATCCATTAACCGTAGTTTCACTGCGTATTTCTATATTTGAAAGGACAATTCCTTCTATTTTTCCGCCGTTATTATAATCACTAAATCCATTAACACCTTTCGTACCATGAATTTTAATATCAGTCATAGAAATATCAGAGATTGATCCTTGTACTGTTTGAATAAAACCATTTACAGTAGATGCGCTGTCTATTTCCATATCCGAAAGAGTAATCTGTTCCATAAAACCCCCATTATTATAATTTATAAATCCATTAATGGAGTCAGAAGATTGTAATAAAATATGTTTCATTGTAATCCCGATTAAATTTCCTTGCTGATTCTCTCCTAATAAACCATTCACAAAAGTATTGGAATGAAGACTTGCATTTTCAATCGTAAGATTTTTAATCGTTCCTCGGTTCAATGAAGCAAATAAATAAGAGGTATTGGTAAGCTCTATCTCTTTTAATGTCATGTTTTCTATTAAAGCGCCACTCACAATTTGTTGAAATAAAGTTGTTTTTAGTCCAACAATTTTATAATAACCATCATTATTTAAATAATTTTCTGAAATATAAGTAGCACCAAAACTTGAAATGGTAGATACCTCTTGTTTTTTTCCATTAACTGCACGTTCTATGTCTAAATCTAATGTTTGAACAAACTTATTTTTTGCTCCGTCCCATACCACTAAACTGGAATTATTACACATATTAGATAAATGCCTTGTAGAACGAATATAATAGGTAGACTCCTTCTCGGGTTCTCCAAGGAACTGAATAGAATCTCCAAACATGGTATTTACACAAAAACCAACTCTATTTTTTAATTCCCCCCAGATAGGGTTATCCAAAGATACAGGTTCTCCTATCATAATGGTTGGAATACTAGAAGCAAAGTATCCATTATCTTTAAATAAATAAGCATTAAAATCTTTTAATTCCTCTGGAAGTTCAACATTGATTGCTTCAAATAGTTCAGAGACCCGTCCAGCAGAATAACCAATCTTGATACTTAAATTAGCAATATCTACGCTTTTATGTACCAATAATAAATACCCTTCCTCTCTGACATAAGTATCCGCTTTTCGACTTAGTCCATTGACAAGGTATTTTCCCCTTTTCTGAGTTCTAAGCTCTGTATACTGACTCATATCATAAGGATTATCACTTTGTTTTCCTCCAATCCCATGATAATAAAAAGTGTCATCCAAAACTCCATTTTTATCTTCTAAATACTCGTAATAAATAAAACCAATATCAAATGGTCCATTTTCCTCTACCGGCTCTTCTGGAAGCTCTGGCTCTTCTGGTTCTTCTGGATCTGTTGGAGTATCCGGCTCTTCTTGTTGTTCCTGTTTGATAGGCCAATCGCCATAATGAGTAAAGACAGTCCTTTGTTTCTTATCACCTGTCTTTGTTACAAAGCGAAACGGAAAAGAATCTTTTTGTAAGGAAGGATCATAGGCATAGGTCTTTGTTTCTTCTATGTCACTAGAATCATCCTTTGAATTATTTACGCATTGTATAAACTCTTCATAAGAAAGTCCTAAAGCAGCCTTCTCGCTGTTTTTCTCTTTTATCTCTTCCTTTTGTTGTTTATTTTGAAGCTGATCCAAAAAATAACATTCATCCGTATTTAACACTGCCTTATCGGCTATCGTTCCAAAGAAATTACTTTTAGAGGTTGTATTAGTATCAGAATTGTTTTCCTCCTCTTCTATCTCTACTCTATCAAATAATTCTCCTGTTACATAACACTTTTCATATTGCTGTTGTCCTATTGTTATTTCGCCAACCATTCCACCAATGGTAGTTCCATAAACAGAGGTCGTAGCATAACTGTTTTTAACGGTAATATTCCCTGTACTCTGTCCAAGAAACCCTCCTGCCACTCCGTTTTCTCCAAGAGCGGCTACATTGAAAGTCTCAGAATAAACACCATCTTTTGTAAATCCTCCTGCATAGCTATTTTGAATCTCAGATGTTTCATTTTCACTGGCTGTTATTTTACCAAGAAACCCTCCAGCAGTTCCGTTTTCTATGCCAATAACAGGCACAGAAGAGAAACAATCGGAAATCGTTATATAGTTACCTTCTCCAAGAAATCCACCAGATATTTTTCCAACTACTTGATATCGGTCACCCATGGTGTTCGTTTCTCTATGATAAGCCCCTTGCTCATATTTTTCACTGGCTGTCTTACTAGTGCTTTCGTCAGAACTATCGGAATTTTCGTTTTCCGATTGCGCCAATGACACACTACACTGTTTGACTATACTATGGTTTCCTTTTCCAATAAGTCCTCCTGAGATTCCATTGCTGTTTACCGTGGTATCAATCACAAAAAGATTTTTTCCAATTACTTTGCTGTTTTCTTTTACTTCTCCAATAACCGTACCAGCGTTTCCATTTTCTACTGTACTTTCGCTTATAAAAGAAGAAAATGTTATATTTTGAATCACAAATTCCTGCTGTTTTTCATCACTACCAATGGTTGCAAATAAGCCGACATTTCCATTTTCCACTTCTTTTAGCTTAAAATGGTTTAGTGTATAGCCATTTCCTTCATATTGAGTCAAAGATGAATTTTCAATGCTATAAAACGCATTTGTTGTTAATTTCCTCTGCTGTAAAATATCTTTGTTATAAGAATAAATGGAAAGATTCGCTTCTCCATTTGGCAAAAAATCATTCCAATCTAAATCGCTTACTTGCTCAACTTGTAATTGGTTCGTATCGATTGGAAGATTGGATACAGCAGGGCTTATATTTTGTAAATGACGAACATTTGCAATCGATACTTTAGCAACCGTTGTTTCTTTTTTCTGTTCTATGTATTTCGCCCCAAAAAGGCTATTCGTATAACCTTGTACTTTTACTGGTGTACATAATACTTGTGTACTAAAACTTTCTGCCTCAATCGTAATATTTTCTCCTGGAATAAAATCAGAAAAAATATCCGCAAAATGTCCCCCTTGCTTTGTAATATCATCAAGGGTTAACGTATAGATAGCAATACCGTCTTTTACTTCTACTTGATACCATGGTTCTACATTAGAAATCGTAAAGGAATAGGGTTCTAACACTTTTGTTTTCACACTTTTACTTTCTTCCCCAGTAATAGTAACCGATACTTTTGTATGAGCTCTGACTCCGTTTATAACACGATTATAATTTTCATCTTTTATAATAACTTTCAACGTATCCTCATTCTGAATTTGCATTTGAAGAGGATTTAAAGTCCCAGTTGCAATTTCCTCAGCAGTGCTTCCACCGTAGTAACCGATAATTAATGTACCACTGTTATTTTTATAATGTTTACGAACTTCCTTTCCAGCAGAAGACATCTCTCTGCCCCCTTGCTGATTTAATCCAAAATCGCCCATAATATCTCTTGTATATTGAAAATCCTCTCCATTTTTTGTATAGAAGACCCCATAAATATTAGCTGTTTTCACATCATATTCAATGACATAACAGCCATTTTCTCGCACTTCCTCATCAATAGAACCATAAGGCAGAAGAACGCCTAATGCCGTTTGTTCAAAGACAGCTTGCTCCCCATTATATACGAAGTAGCGATAATCGTGTTCTAAACTTTTAAAATTGCTATTTACAGGATAATCTGACGGTTGTTCTCCCATACTCTCTCCAAAATAGGAAGAGGATTTTTCATTGAGTAACTGTTCCCATTGTCCAGACGCTTTTGCTACTGTCAATCGATTTTGACTTGCGATAAATAGCTCTTTTGCCGTATTATCCATCTCTAATAATGTTAATCCTCTTTGATAAGAAACAATTGCGATCATACCAATAAACAACAAAACAGAAAGAATCCCTAAAGCAACTAAAAGCTCAATCAACGTCATACCAGACTGTCCTATTTTTTTCGGTTTTGACCGTGTTCGCTCTCTTATTATATTCATAGATTCAACCTCCATTTGTTGCTGAATCATCCACATATTTATTCAAACCTGCTGCTCTTGCCGTATCATTAATCCCTTCAAAAAATGTAATTTCCAATTCCACCCGAACTTCTTTTGTCTGGAATAAGTCCGAAGAGTCTGAGGAAATCATAATATTTTTTAAAAGACATCGATACGTAGAATCTTGTAACGATTGAAGAACTTGTTTTGCCATATCATATGTTTTCGTCTGAAAAGAAATATGAATATTTCGACGGATAATACTATCATCAATAGTTGGATCTTCAAAATCCATCTGATAAGCAGTTGTCTGCTTTAAAATACTATTTAATTCTAGCATCTCATTTTGTAAGTTATTATAATCTGCGATGATCCCTTGATGTTCTTTCTTTTGTTTTTCCATGGATTGTTTCATTTCTTTTATCTTTTGTGCTTTTGCCTGCACAAGCATCCACTCATCTTCTAACGATTCCTCGCTATAGGTTTCTAGTGTCTGCCTTGTACTTTTCCAAACAAACTGATAGTAGAGAACACCAAATAATAGAAAAACAAATAACACGATAGCAAGTCTTTTGAAAGGAATCTTTTTTTGTTTCATGAATTGTCCCCTCCCTTCACCATTTGAATTAAGATCTCTGCTACAATAAAACTATCTTTTTTCTCTTCTGTCGTTGTACTGGCATTTGTCACCGTCACATAGGAAGTATGAGCATTTTTTTCAAAATTTTCTACAATTTCAGAAACAGAAGATAAAGTAGTGCCATTTAAATGAATCACTACTTGATTTTCTACGATAGTGATACTATCAATATTCGCTTTTTTTCCAACACAAGACTCAACAATCTCGATCATTTTCATGCGATCAAACTGTGCTTGTTCTGACTCGCTTAAAAGGCTATTATCAAACTGTCGATATTCTTCTTTTATTTGATCAAATTCCTTTGTAGAACCTTTTAATTGTTCAATTTTATTTTCAATCGCTTTATAAGACTCTTTTGCTTTTTTTGCTTGTGTAATTGGAGTAATAATTGCCAATTGAACAAGCAAAAGCAAACAAAGGATACCAAGCCCACAAAGACAAAGAAAAATCCTAAGATCCATTCTTGATTTTTCTTCTACTGCTAAATTCATCGTTTTCTTAGTCGGATATTTTGATTTTGAAAAGGTTATCATTATCACTCCTCCTAATTCCATGTAATTCCAACGGCAGCTGGTGCCATTACAAGTGCTAATTGATGTTGCTTTTGATTTGGAAAAAGTTCCGAAAGTTTCTTGACTTTTAACCCAACCGTATCTTGTAAAACTTCTAATAAAGGTTCCAGAAACGCTCCCCCACCACAACAATACAAACGTTCCAATGTATTGTTTGGATGGTTATAAGTGAAGAAATTGACAACTCGCATCACTTCTAAAGCGATAGTTTCATAAATAGTCATATACTTCTCTTCCGATAAAACCTGTTGATGATTTGGTGTTTTTAAAAACTCCATAAACTCCATATGAACTTGTTCAAAAAGCAACTCTTGTATTTCTTTTAAACCATTTTCAATGGACTTTTCTGTTTCATACTTTCCCTCTGTAAAAATATGCAATTCCACTGTTTCATATCCAATATCTAAAATGGCATAATCCATTTTTTTATCGGCAGAATACTCTAACATATGATGAAAAACAATATTTTGATACGCACAAGACGGAGGAGCAGCAATTTTTAATTTTAGCCCACTTACTTTTAACATTTTTCGATATTCTTCTATCGTTTCTTTTGCAACTGCTGCTGCCATTAGATCCATATAGGGAACATTTTGTGTCTCATCTTCTTTTTCTAATAATTCCATTAACGCATAATCATAAATATAATCCTCTTTTTGCTCAGAAATAAAATCACGGAATTCATAAGGAAGATTAACTTTTAATTGATCTACAGTCATGTAAGGTAACATTAAACGTCTTATGTAAGTGACATTTTCTGGAAGCACAAGAGCAACATTTTTACACGAAATTTTATG
>UQVN01000134.1 GCA_900544525.1 uncultured Eubacteriales bacterium | reverse complement strand
CAAAGAAATCTATGAAAGACTACTCATGTTATCTCTCGTTATATCAAAAATAGAAAGGAATCTCAGCTTATGAAACCAATTAGGAAACGAAACAAAGGATATAAAAAAAGACTGTTATCTATTTTTTTATTTATTTCTATCATTTTCTCCTCTTTCACAGGTTGTAAGCAACAAAAAGCAACTGATGATTACTCTCATTCTACCAATGATTCTTCTACCTCTTCCAACACAAAAACAAAAAATGTAGCTTTTGAGCAATTTTTAACCGAGACTTTTCAAGATATGGTATCCACAGACTCTCTAAGCCTTCATTATAGCGTAAAAGATCCCTCATCTTTTGGAATCGCTCCTATCGCTCCTACATTCGGAGAATTTACAAAAAAAGAAAACCAATGGAATGAAAAACATTTAAAATCTCTTCAAAAACAACTACATTCTTTTTCAAAAAAGTCCCTCTCCCCTTCTCAACAACAAGATTACGCCATACTTGATTCTGCCCTCACTTCATCCATTACGGATACGAAATATTATCACTACAGTACAGTATTAAGCCCAGTAATTGGTCTACAAGCCCAACTCCCTGTCCTACTGGCAGAATATCGATTTGATACAAAAAAAGATGTGGAGGATTATTTACTTCTCTTAGCAGACCTTCCCCGATATTTTGGACAGATCATTGAATTTGAACAAGAAAAAGTGAAAAAGGGATATGGTATGCAAGACTTCGCTCTTTCTGATATTATGACCCAATGCAATGATTTTCTTGAAGATATTGAATCAGAAGATCATTTTTTAATCTCTTCTTTTGAAAGCCGTCTTGCCAACCTAGAAGAAACAAAAAAACTTTCTAAAGAAGAACAAGCGGACTTTCAATCTACCAACCAATATTTAGTAAAGAATGATATAAAAAATGCCTATCAATCCCTATTAGATGCCTTATCCTCTTTTGAAGGAAAAGCTACAATAGAAGGAGGACTCTCTCAATTACCAAAGGGCAAAGAATATTATCAATTTCTTGTATCCTCTACCACTGGAACAGACCTTTCCATCAATGAGATCAAAAAGCAAATTGAGGCACAACTAAAAAAAGGCCAATTAGACACCCTCGTTATCTTAAAGAAATATCCAGACATCTTTGATGAATATAGCTCTGCTTCTTGTCCAATTACAGAACCAGACGAGATTTTATCCACATTAAAGAGTCAAATTACAAAAGATTTCCCCAAAGCTCCACCGACCATTTGTGAATTAAAAACAGTGGATCAAACACTATCCGAGCATTTAAGCCCTGCTTTCTACTTTATCCCTCCTGTTGATAGTATCACCTCCAATGTAATTTATATTAACTCTCTTTCCTCTTCGTATGATAAAGAAACTCTATACCCCACATTAGCTCATGAAGGATATCCAGGACATCTTTATCAAAACACTTATTTTTATTCCACAAATCCAAATCCCATCCGCTCTATTTTAAACTTTGGTGGTTATTCTGAAGGCTGGGCAACCTATGTGGAATATCATAGTTATGAAACTATCGATTATGGAGAGCACTCAAAAGAAATTGCTAGACTCAATCAGTATGAAATGGATTTAAGTCTTGGTCTTTGTGCTATTATTGATCTTTGTGTTAATGGAGAAGGTTGGACGTTAGACGATTGCCAACAATTTCTAAAGGAACATGGAATCAATGATTCAAGAACGGCGCTTTCCATTTATCACTCTGTTATCGAAGAGCCAGCCAACTATCTCCAATACTATGTGGGTTTTCTTCAATTTGAACAATTACGAGAGACAACAAAGGAATTGCTTGGTGAAACTTTTGATCCGATTTCCTTTCATAAAACCATATTAGATCTTGGACCTTCTCCATTTTCCGTAGTAAAACAGGCATTAGAGCAGGAGTTCCATATTAAGTTGAACGAGAAATAATAAGAAATGATATGTAGGAACTTTTCACACAAATGAATTTTCTGATTTTTATTCCTTCAATTTATTATTGACACACGTTTTAATTGAACTTATAATTAATTTATGTATTATTATGCAACAAGGAGGGTATTTGTATGTCAACAAGAGCTTATTATAAAAAAGAACAAATCGGCGCTAATAAACCAGGGTTTTCAAAAACTCGTTCTATTATTGAAACAGCATTTTATGGAAATAATGTAATTCCTGTCTCAACACTTCATGAAGCATATGAACTGGCAAAAAAGTCTCCTGGAACTATTATTACGGATATGCCCGTAGAACGAGGAGAAGAGTTTGGGCTTCCAAGAGACGCAAAAGTTCTCCTTTTCAATGATGGCTCGATCACAGGGCGGTGTGCCGCAGCTCGAAAAATCACAGGAGAAGCTGGTGTAGACTGTAACGATCTTGATAAAAAAGTAATGGATGCCATTTATGATTGCCGTTATAAAAAACTTTATCACGCACAAGCTTATATTGGATTAGACCAAGAATTTATGGTAAAAGCCCATTTACTTATTCCAGAAGGAGAAGAAAATATTCTCTATTCATGGCTCTTAAACTTCCAGTATCTCTCTGAAGAATCTGTAAAACAATATAACACTTCGAAACCTATTGGAGAAGAACCAGATATTTATATCTTCTCTGATCCCCAATGGAAACATACGGATCACCCTTTTGGTTTAACTTATTTTGATGCAGAACATAACTGTGCCGCTCTTCTTGGTATGCGGTATTTTGGAGAACATAAAAAGGGAACATTGACGATTGCATGGGCCATTGCCAATCGAAATGGATATGCCTCTTGTCATGGTGGGCAAAAGGAATATGTGCTTTCTAACGGAGAACATCATGTTATGTCCGTCTTTGGACTTTCTGGCTCTGGAAAATCCACAATTACTCATGCTACCCATAACAATCGATATAACATTACCGTTCTTCATGATGACGCTTTTATTATTAATACAGATACTTGTTCCTCTATCGCATTAGAACCTACCTACTTTGATAAGACAGCCGATTACCCAACCTATTGCGAAGATAATAAATATATTTTAACAGCTCAAAACTGTGCAGTTACGAAAGATGAGAACGGAAATATTGTCCTTGTAACAGAGGATATTCGTAACGGAAACGGAAGAGCCATTAAATCAAAATATTGGTCTAAAAACCGAGTTAATAAAATCTCGGATCCTGTAAATAGTATTTTCTGGATTATGAAAGACCCAACGCTTCCACCTGTTATTAAATTAAAAGGAGCTTCTTTAGCTTCTGTTATGGGAGCAACCTTAGCCACAAAGCGTTCCAATGCAGAGCATCTCGTCCCTGGAGTCGATCAAGATGCTCTGGTTGTAGAACCATATGCAAATCCATTTCGTACTTATCCACTTTCCCACGACTATGAAAAGTTTAAAAAGTTAGTCTCAGAAAAAAATGTGGATTGCTATGTCATTAATACAGGAGATTTTATGGGTAAAAATGTAAAACCTTCTGATACTTTAAGCATTATTGAACATATTATTGAAAAGAACGCTACCTTTAAACAATGGGGACCTTTTAATGAGATTGAAATCTATGAGTGGGAAGGTTTTATTCCAAACTTAGACGATCCAAATTACAAAGAGGCTCTAAAGGCTCGGATCAACGATCGAATTCATTTTATACAACAATGCCATACGGAAAAAGATGGATTTGATCGCTTACCACCTGATGCCTTAGAGGCACTCTATAATATCCTATCCAAACTATGATTGATATAAATAGGAAGTTTTTCTTTCCATATCTTTTGTGCAAACTACGGGCAGTCAAGAAATTGGCTGCCCTTTTCTTGTATAAATCGACTATTTTACACAATATTAACAAGATTTTTACATAGTTTTTATATTTGCTTTTCGATCTATTTCTGTTACAATAGATCTTATACGCTAGAAAACAACATAAAATTTAGTATGAATTTAGGAGAAAACATATGGATATTTTTTCAATTTTAACACTAATCGGTGGGATTGGATTGTTCCTCTATGGAGTTAGTCTTCTCGGATCTTCCCTCGAAAAAATCGCAGGGAACGGGCTTGAAAAAACACTAGAAAAACTGACAAATAATAAATGGAGAGGACTAGCTCTTGGTACAATCGTAACTGGTATTATTCACAGTTCTGCTGCTACCACTATTATGCTTCTTGGCTTTGTAAACGCTGGTATTATGAAACTAGGCCAAATAGTTCCTGTTATGATGGGAGCAAACATCGGTACAACGGTAACTGGTCAAATTCTTCGATTAGGTGATGTAAATGGAAGCTCTAGTTATTTTTTGAAATTTCTACAACCTAGTAGTTTCGCTCCACTTGTAATCGGTATCGGTGCCGCAGTAATGCTCGTATCGAAAAAACAGAAAGTAAAAGATATTGCTGGACTATTAATTGGTTTCGGTCTTCTTTTCTTTGGTATGTCTACAATGGAAGGCGCTCTTGCTCCATTACAAGATTCTGAAGCTTTTCGCCAGATGTTCTTTTTATTTGAAAATCCAGTCCTTGGTGTATTATTAGGACTTGTCGTAACTGCAGTCCTTCAAAGCTCTTCTGCTTCCATTGGACTTTTACAGGCAATCTCTTCTACTGGTGCTGTTACATTTGCTATGACAGCTCCTATTGTTATTGGTATGAATGTTGGTAAATGTATTACTGTTGTTTTAGCTAGTATTGGAACAAATAAAAATGCAAAACGTGTTGTTACCTGTGATCTTGCGATGAATATTATCAATGCTTGTGTATTCTTAGTCGTAATTTATGGCTATCAATCTTTTGTTGGATTTTCTTTCTGGGAAACTTCAATGAATCGTGGTGATATTGCAAACTTCCACACTTTATTTAACATTGGTACAACTGTTATTTTATTCCCATTCTGTGGGCTTCTTGTAAAATTAGCGTATAAAATTATTAAAAATGATGAACCATCTAAAATTGATAAAGAATTGGCACTTCTTGACGATATTTTCTTAGATCGTCCTACTGTGGCCCTTGAACAGTGTAAAAAAGTCATTCTCTCTATGGGTGAAGCTGTAAAAGAAAATTATACAATCGCAACTTCTCTTCTCGAACACTTTGATCAAAAGAGCTTAGATCGCTTAAATGAGAATGAAAAATTCTTAGATAAATCCGAAACATTATTAGGAGAATACCTCGTTCGTGTAACTGCCCGTGGTATTTCTCGTGAAAACCGTAACTTAGCAAAAGAGATTATGCACTCTGTTAGTGATTTTGAACGTATGGGAGATCACTGTGTGAATATTGTTAATGTTATCGCCTATAATCGAGAACAAAAAATTACATTTTCAGAAGATTCTTTAGAGCAACTTCACTATATCGAAGAAGCAGTAAAAAATGTCATTGATATTACATGCAATGCTTTTTCTACAGAAGATAGTGAATTAGCTTATCAAGTAGAGCCTTTAGAAGAAATCGTAGACGTAATCAAAGAGACATTAAAAAATGCTCATATCACTCGTCTTCAAGATGGAAAATGTAATGTACAAAGCGGTATTTCTTATATCGAACTTTTAACAAGTTTTGAACGAATTTCGGATCATTGCTCTAATATTGCTTTACATATTTTACAAAAATCTCTTGGAACTTCTGGATTCGACATGCATGAATTTACTCATGAAATTCATAAAAATAGTACTCCAGAATATAGAAAAATGTATAATAGTTTCTTTGAACAATATATGCGTCCATTAGAAACAAAAGTTGAAGGAGCAAATTAACTAAAAGAACAGAGCTTATTATGTTAATAGGATATACTTTCTTATTTTTAACTAATAAGAAATGAGATTTTTCCTATGAACGCCGAAAAACAGGAGGGATTCCTAGGTAAACCTAGAAATCCCTCCTGTTTTTATCGTCTTTTTTATACAACAGTATCAGATTAAGGAGTGATATGAAAATACTCTCGAATATTATTAAGTGCCTTCATCAAAACCTCTATTTCTTGATCATCAAGCCGTTTTAAAATCGCCTTTGTCATCTCATCATGGAATTTTTTATGATATTCATAAGCACGATTTCCTTTTTCTGAGAGAGAAATAAAGACAACTCGCCGATCCTTTTCTCCTCTTGTCCGAATAACATACCCTTTTTTCACAAGGTTATTAATGGCAATTGTAAGTGTCCCTACCGTCACTTTCATTTTCGATGCGATCGCCGACATATTCTTTGGTTCCTCTTGTCCAATTACCTCTATAATATGCATATCATTACTAGAAATATCTTTAAATTCATCCGATATGATTTCTCTTTCTTCCACGTCCATAATATCATTAAATAGACTAACTAATATGTGATTCACTGCCTGATAATGATCCATTGGCCTCCTCCTTTCCTCCTATCTATTCTATATTATCTATATTTCTTCTATTCTAAAATTATATTTTATTTGTCATAATTTTATATTTCTTACTTTTCGTACCATTAGTATATCACAAATTAGTTTAAAATACTACGATTTGTAGCTATCAAAAACGTACCAACCATAAAATCATATTATATAAGTTTCTAATATTCGCAGACAATCGTCATATCAGAGCATAAATATTCTTGTATGACTCACTCCTTAGTGCAAAAAAAAGACCCTCTATTCCTATTAGAGGGTCTTTTCTTGTTATCTTTTTTATTGATTTAATTCTAATTTTTCAATCTCATTTACATAGTTATAGAACATAGATTGTTCTTTTGGCAATGTATCAAGGTTGATATTGCTAGAATATGCCATCATATTTTTTCTTTGGAAAAGAGGCATATAAGTAGCCCAACTCATAATTAAGTCTAGTTCTTCTGCTACTAACTCTTTTCTCTTTTCTACATCTAAAGTCGATCTTACTTCTTCTAATAACTGATCAAGTTCCTTATCCTTGATCCATGTTCTATTAGAACCACCGTTCTTTGTATATTCACTTCCAAAGAGCTGTGTTAAATCGCAGTGCTGTGAGTTACCCCAACCCATTGTCCACATATCAATATCATCGCTATTTACTCGATTTAATAAAATACTAAAGTTTACATCTGTGATATTTAATTTTGCTCCCATCTTTTCCATGTCATTTTTCATCTGTGTAAAGATTGGAGTAACAGGACTTGTTGAGGCATCGCTGACACCAACTTCAACAACTAATTGTTTTCCGTTTTTCACAAGTTTTCCATTCTTTTGTTCATAACCAGCTTTTTTAAAGCATTCTAATGCTTTCTCTGGATCATATCCCCAGTATTCTTTCGCATCTTGTGGATATTCAGGAAGGATCGTTGTCATTGGACGTTCAATCACTTGTGCAAGTTTTCCATAATATGTAGAAATGGCCTGTTCTCTTGTCATTAAGTGCATAAGTCCTTCTCTCACATTTTTATCAGGAATTCTCTTTGCACTAATGGCTGCATAGCTATATCCATTGTTATCAAATAAATCATAGTGAACGCCAGCATTGTCCATTTTTTCAACCGTTTCTGTTGATGCAGGAGGTGTGGCAATATCAATATCTCCATTGATAATACCATCTGCCATTTGATCACTTTCTACTACTTGGAATGCTACATATTTTGTTTTAGGAGTACCAAGACGATAGTTTTCATTGGCTTCCATTTTTACTACGTTATCTTTATTGCTTACAAATACATAAGGACCGGTTCCCATTGGCTTATCATTTTTATCTTTAACACCTTCTAAGTTTCCTTTTTCAAATCCTTCTCCATAATAAGCACTTGGAACGACTGGCTCTAATCCTAACGTACGGAGTGCATTCATATCAACACCATTCACCGTAACTTTACAAGTGAGATCGTCCACTCTTTCAATTCCAGAAATCTCTGTTACATCAATTCCGTCACTTAAACCATCGGCAACAAGATCTTTTGATAATTTTTCTTCATAATAAGATAATGCATCATAGCTGTCTTTATTTGTTTCATATTCACATTCGGCAAGGGCTTTTAAAAGTTTCGCCTCATCTTTTGCATCTGCTTCTGAGATTTCAAATCCCTTATCCTTTAAATAATCTGTCCAAGAAGTAAGTGGTCCATCTTCTCCATCTGGATCTTGTCCTACTTCTGTAAACATATCTTCACATTTTGTATCCACTAAATATTCAATAAACTTTTCTTTGTCCTTAGAGTATTCCTCTGCTTGCTTATTCACTTGATCTAATTTTTCAGAATAATTCGGATCATCATAGTAGTACTCATTGATACCTTCAATATTAACTGTTGTGCGGAATGTATCCATTCCATCATAATTTGGATCCGCTAACACTTTATAAGTAAAAATAAGATCATCAATAGTTACATCTGAACCATCGGAAAACTTAACGCCATCATTTAACTTAATCGTATAAATGGTCTTCTGATTGTCTCCTTTTCCAACGACTTCCTCATCGATGTGTCCTAAGTTATCGATCAATTCATTGTTAGCATTTGTTTCAAGAACTGTCTCTTGTGTTAAGCTAAAGATCTGTGAATCATAGGAACTATCATAGAAAAATGGTGAGAATACACCATTCCACTGTACAGAACCAATTACAATTGTATCATTTCCCCCTGAAGATTGTGTCTGACCTTGACCCCCACAAGCGGCAGTTGAAAGTGCCATCATTGCTGCGAGTAAAGTTGCTGTAATACGTTTTCTCATATTTCTCCTCCTGTTTTTTATGCCATTTTACATGAAAAGACAAATATTTTCAATATTAATTTTTGTTTCTTATCTCTTTTTTAACATTTTATAAATATTTTTATAAATAATTGTTATTTTAAATCGAT
>UQVN01000133.1 GCA_900544525.1 uncultured Eubacteriales bacterium | reverse complement strand
ATGATAATATGGATATTTATCGCGAAAAAGATAATACCAAAAATAAATTTTTGTGAAAAGAAAAGAGAAACTTACAAAGCCTGTTTCTCATAGTTTTTTCATAAAAATTCTCAGGAGATAAAAGTTTATGGGAAAAACGAAAAGAAGTAATAATTTTTTACTACAAGGTGGTATTTTAGCAATGGCTGGTATTATCGTTCGTTTAATTGGAATGTTATATCGCGTGCCGTTGACTGGAATCATAGGAAACCGTGGAAATGGCTATTATAGTGCAGCATATGAGATTTATTCTATGGTTTTGCTCGTCTCTTCTTACAGTATTCCTCTTGCTTTGTCAAAGGAGATGTCAGCAAAAATTGCTTTAGGGCAGTATAAAAATGCAAAAAAAGTCTTTCATGGAGCGTTATGCTATGCGATTATTGTCGGTATTATTGGAATGGGAATTGCGTGGTTTTTAGCACCAACTCTTGGAGAAAAAAGTGCGATTTCACTAAAAGTGCTTTCACCAACTATTTTCTTTTCTGGAATTTTAGGGGTATTTCGTGGATATTTCCAAGGACATCGGACGATGCTTCCAACCTCTTTTTCGCAAATATTAGAACAATTGGCGAATGCGGTAGGAAGTGTAGGAATCGCTTATTTGATTACCCGTTCTTTTTATGCGGTAGGTGATATGGAAAATGTCTATGTCTATGGGGCAGCAGGAAGCGCACTAGGAACTTCTATCGGTGTTTTAGTTGCACTTCTCTTTATGATAGCCTTGTTTTTTATGTACCGTCCAAGAGCAAAAAGTTTAGTGGAACGAGATGTCAGTGGTGTAGAGGATTCTTATCAAGAAATAATGAGAATTATTATTCATACATTGACACCAGTTATTTTTAGTACGTTCATTTATAATATTAGTGGTACGGTTGATCTCTACTTTTATAAATATATCAATAGTGAAATTGGAATGAACGTGAATGCTATGGATGATTTTTGGGGCATTTTTACTGGACAGTATAAGATGCTAATTGCTGTTCCCATTGCGTTTGCTAGTGCTATTTCCAGTGCTATGATACCAGCAATTACAACTTCTTTAGTGAAGGGTGAAAAAAGAGATACGAATCGAAGAGTCAATTTAGCATTTCAGTTTACATTAATGCTCGCCATTCCAGCAACACTTGGATTGATGAGTTTAGCAGAGCCGATTCTTAAAATGTTATTTCCATCTGCTTATACGGATACTTCAGCAAAGTTATTTTTGTATGGAGGAATTAACATTGTTTTATATTGTATTTCTACTATTTCGAATTCGGTATTACAAGCGATTGGAAAATTAAAACTTCCAGTACGACATTCTGCCATTTCTCTTGTGATTCATATTATAGCGTTAGTACCTATGCTATATTTTGGAAGACTCCATGTATATGCGGTACTCGCATCTACAACGGTATTTACCGCCAGCATGTGTATTTTAAATGGAATGTCTCTGAAAAAATATTTGAATTATACAATGAATGTAAAAAAAGTTCTTATAATTCCGACATTATGTTCTTGCATTATGGCAGTCGTAGCATTTGGCTTCTATAAAGGCTGTTATGCTTTGTTAAAGTCAAATAGCATCAGCACAATTTTAGCTATTTGTGTTGCAGGAGCCATTTATTTTGCAACAATGATTATTTTAAAGGGAATTACAGAAGACGAATTAAGAAAATTCCCAAAAGGAACCATATTAATTCGTATTGCAAGAAAAATGCATTTACTATAGAATGTCAAACATTAGAATGAAATAGAAAGGATGAGAAGCACGCTATGCGTGCTTTTTTTCGTTATTTCTATTTTTTAAATAAACGGTTTAAATGGTTTTTATTTGGAAATAATGATAAAAGAACCAAAAAAGGAAATCGTTTAAAGGAGTGAATAGAACAAATGGGAGAAATGACAAGAGGAAAGTTTTATACCATTTTAATTATCGCCGTTTTATTGGCATTTGGCATTGGAATATGGACAGGAGGACAAGTGGGAGTGATTAAGCAGGACTTAGAAAAGCCACAAGTGCAAAGTTCAGTCGTACAGGATAAGTTTTATTTAGCAGAAGATAACGGTATGGTAACGGTTTATCGAACCAATGATGATAGCATTTACGAATACACCAATATTTTTATGAAAGATCTTCCAGAGAGTATCCAAGAAGAAATATTGGCAAAAAAATATATGACAGATGAAGAGGCACTTTATAATTTCTTAGAATCTTATACAAGCTGATCAACTCCTCATCACCAAAAGGATAGATGTTTTTTGTGGCTATTAAATTTGTAAAAAAGGACAAGAGAAAAGAACGAAATTAAGAAGAAAAATAACAAAAAGAGAAAAGTCTATTGAAAATGCAAGATAGAATGATTACAATTAGAATATTCTGTAAGAAAAAATACTTTAGAAACAGCGTACTTTGTTAAAACAAGGATAGGGTAGCTGTTATGAAAACAAAAGAATAGAAAAGAATAAGAGGACAGATAGATGAAATTATATGACAGTATGATTATTGGTGGTGGAGCTGCTGGGCTTTTAACTGCCATACGAGCAGCAGAACGAGGGCTGTCTGTTTGCGTAATCGAGCAGATGGCAAAGATAGGAAAAAAAATTCTTGCAACGGGAAATGGACGCTGTAATATGACAAATTTAAGCATAAAAGAACAGGACTATCGCGGAGACGATCCACAGTTTGCCTATGATGTTCTAAAAAAGTTTTCTGTGAAGGAAACATTAGATTTTTTTGAATCTATTGGGATTGTTTGGAAAGAAGAAAATGGATATGTTTATCCAAGAAGGAAACAAGCGACTGCCGTTGTATCCGCTTTAGAATTAAAATTACAATCTCTTGGCGTGGATATTTTTTGCGATCAAAAAGTAATTTCTCTTCAAAAAGAAGGAGATGTTTTTGTTTGTGAAACAGAGAAAAAAGAAAGATTTTCTGCTTATCAATGCGTCATAGCCACTGGTGGTAAGGCACAGCCAAAACTTGGAAGCGATGGAAAAGGGTATGAGCTGGCAAAACAATTTGGTCACTCAGTGACACTTGTTGTACCAGCTCTTACAGGATTACATACGAGCCATAAAGGCATTAAACAATGGGCAGGTGTTCGTGCAAAAGGTGGGATTTCTTGTCTTGTGGATGGAGCAGTTGTAATGGAAGAAGAAGGGGAAATTCAGTTTACAAATTATGGAATATCGGGTGTTCCAACCTTTCAAATTAGCCGTTATGCAACAAAGATGTTGCAAAAAGGGCGTAAAGTCGAAGTGATGATCAATTTTTATCGAGAAAAGAGTTTTATAGAGTTTTTAAATCTTTTAGAAAAATTAAGCAATTGTTGTACTTATAAAAATATTCGTGAATTATTAGAAGGCATTTTTTCCAAAAAGTTAGTTCCTATTTTTTTACAAGAAGCGAATATAAAAGAAACGTTACATTGCAAGGAAATGACGAAAGAACAACGAAAACGTCTTTGTTTTATCATTCAAAATTTTAAGATTCCCATTGTGGGATTTAATTCTTTTGAGCAATGCCAAGTGTGTGCTGGTGGAGTGGTTACAAAAGAAATTTGTGGAATCTTTAAAAATAAAAAATTTATACTTTGTTGGAGAAGTGGTGGATATTGATGGAACGTGCGGTGGCTATAATTTACAGTGGGCTTGGACCAGTGGATATTTAGCAGGAAACTCTGTACAAAAGTATACAAGATCTGATAGGATAAAAGAACAGCCAAATAACGTTTTATTAAAAACAGGAAAACAACATTATGAAACAGCAAAACCAAAGCAATTTGAGAGAAAAAAGAAACAGACAGAGAAAACCATAGAGAAGAATCGGGGGAAAGATAAGAGAAAAACAGCAAGGAGAAAAAAGAAATGATACAATTATCACAAATAAAATTACCAATTTCTCATAAAGAAGATGCGTTAAAAAAAGCCATTGCATCCAATTTAAAATTAAAAGGAGAATTTTCTTATAAAATTATTAAAAAATCATTGGATGCTAGAAAAAAAGATGATTTAAAATATATTTACTCTGTGCAGTTATCCTTGCCAGAAGAAGAGAAAGTATTGAAACGTGCGAAAAATAAAAATGCAGTGATGGCCGAAGAAATTTGTTATCAGTTTCCAAAGACAGGAATGGAAAAAATGAAAGCAAGACCTGTTATTGTAGGAGCAGGACCTGCGGGCTTATTTTGTGCGTTAATGCTTGCAAAGGCAGGATACCAACCACTTTTATTAGAGAGAGGAAAATGTGTCACAGAGCGTGTTAAGTCCATTGAACATTATTGGGAGACAAAAGAATTAGATCCAGAATGTAATGTTCAGTTTGGAGAAGGCGGAGCAGGGACTTTTTCTGATGGAAAGTTAAATACTGGTGTAAAAGATAAATGGGGAAGAAATAAAAAAGTGTTAGAGACATTTGTATCCTATGGAGCGCCAGAAGAAATTTTATATTGGAATAAACCACATATAGGAACGGATTTACTACGGGATATTATTATCAATATGCGAGAGGATATTATAAAAAGTGGAGGAGAAGTTCGATTTTCTTCTAAAGTTACGGACATTCGTTTTAAATCCTATGCGGATGTAGAAGAACAAAAGGAAGGGAAAATTGGCGAAATAGAGGCTATTTGTGTCAATGGGGAACAGTGGATTCCTTGTAGTACCCTTGTAATTGCAGTAGGCCATAGCGCAAGAGATACATTTCAAATGCTCTATGATCATCAGCTTTATATGACAAAAAAATCATTTGCAATCGGTGTTCGTGTAGAACATGAAAGAGAAATGATCAATGAATCTCAGTATGGGGTTGGATATGATAAAAAATATTTACCAACAGCGGATTATAAATTAGTCCATCATGCAGAAAATGGAAGAAGTGTCTATTCTTTTTGTATGTGTCCAGGAGGATTTGTTGTAAACTCCTCATCGGAAGAAGGTAGAATTGTTGTAAACGGTATGAGTAACTATAAACGAGATGCCCAAAATTCTAACACTGCCATTGTTGTTAACGTTACTCCAGAGGATTTTATGGAGGATTCTCCAATGGCTGGTGTACAGTTCCAAAGAAAATGGGAAAGCCTTGCTTATCAAGTGGCAGGTGGTGATGGAAGTGTTCCAATTCAGCTGTTAGGCGATCTCATTGATAACAAAAAAACGGAGAAATTAGGCGATATTTCACCTTCGTTACAAGGACAGTATGCGTTTGCAAATTTAAGAGACTGTTTGCCAAGCTATGTGATAGAGGCGATTATAGAAGGAATGGAAGCTTTTGATAAAAAGATTAAAGGATATGGAAGAAGAGACACGGTTTTAACAGGTGTTGAAACAAGAACTTCTTCTCCTCTTCGTATGGAGCGAGACACGGAGTTTGTAAGTAATATTGATGGTCTTTATCCATGTGGGGAAGGGGCTGGATATGCAGGTGGTATTACATCAGCGGCTATTGATGGTATGAAAGTAGCAGAAGCCATCGCTAGCCGTTATGCGTTGCCACAAGAACAATAATCAATAGAACAATAAAAAATAGAAAAATAGACAATTGGGAGGAAGTCATAAAACAATTGTTGGATAAAAGAAGTTTTGTTTTATGATCAGCAGGAGATATGATAAAAAATAGAGAGCATTTACAGAGAAAAAAACGTGTTGTAATTAAAGTTGGAACCTCTTCTTTAGTGCATAAAGAGACAGGGTATATTAATTTGGTAAAACTAGAAAAATTAGTAAGAGTTATCAGTGATATTCGGAATCGTGGCATTGATGTTGTTCTTGTATCTTCTGGGGCTATCAGTGTTGGGAGAAAAGCGTTAGGAATTCAGGAAAGACCTAGCTGTGTTGCTCAAAAACAGGCGTGTGCAGCAGTAGGGCAAGGACAACTGATGATGATCTATCAAAAACTATTTGCAGAATATAATCAGACTTCTGCACAAATTTTGATGACGAAAACAACGATATTAAAAGAATTAAATCGAACGAATGCACAAAATACCTTTGAAGAATTATTGAGAATGGGAGTCATTCCTGTTGTGAATGAAAATGACACCGTTTCTACTGAAGAGATTGAATTTGGAGATAACGATAACTTATCTGCGGTTGTTTCTGCCTTGGTAAAAGCTGATCTCTTAATTTTATTATCCGATATCGATGGGCTATATACCGATGATCCAAATAAAAATAAAGATGCCAAATTGATTTCTACCGTAACGGAAATTAATGAAGAATTACAAAAAATGGCAAAAGGTGTTAGTTCTGATTTTGGAACGGGAGGAATGGCAACGAAAATCGCGGCAGCAAGAATTGCCAATGATTCAGGAGCGGATATGATAATCGCAAATGGAGCGGATTTTGGAATTTTAAATGATATTATGGAAGGAAAAGAAATAGGAACACTCTTTTTAGCCCATAAAAATCCAAATTTTGATGTGATGGATTATATTGAAAGAAAATCTTATTTGCGTGTCGAGGCACAATATGATAAACTACAAACAAATGCACTCAGTGCAAATGATAAAAAGGAGTAAAACAATGGACGAAAAGAAAATCGAAAGAATTAACGAATTATATCATAAAATGAAAGCAGAAGGATTGACACCAGCGGAGAAAGAAGAACAGCAAAAACTTCGCAAAGAATATATTATGGCAATCCGCAAGAACCTTCGAGGTACTTTAGAAAACGTTAGTATTTTAGAAAAGGATGGAACGGTTACACCCGTTAAAAGAAAGAAGTTAAGCTAATAGCGCCTATGAGGGGAGAATGGCGGTTGTGAGAATAGTATGAAAAAACATTAAAAATGATTTTGGAATGAATGGAGGAGTTAAAATGCCATTATCATTAATTCAGATTAGAAAAAAAGAAATTCGCCATGAAATGCGTCTTAGAAAAAAGAATGTGACGGAAGTAGAGAGAGAAAAGATTGGGAAAGAGATTTTTGAGAAATTAGTCTCTATGAAAGAATTTAAGGACGCTAAAAGCATTAGTATTTATGTGGCTTATAATCAAGAAATTCCGACAATTCCAATTATTGAAGAAGCATTTCGCTTAGGAAAAGAAGTGGCTTCTCCAATTGTAGAAGAGGGAGAAATTGAATTTTATCGCTATCGTTCCTTAGAGGAATTAGAAGAGAGCAAATATGGCATTTTAGAGCCCCAAAAACAGCTAGGAATCGTATCCGATAACAGCCTTGTTATTATGCCAGGAGTTGCTTTTGATGAAAGTCGAAATCGAATCGGTTATGGTGGAGGATATTATGATCGATATCTGGCGAGAAATTCTCATTTAAAAACAATTGCGATTGCCTATGATTTTCAAGTGTATGAACAGTTCGAAGGTGATAAAGGAGACTATAAACCAGATAAAATTTTAACAGAAAAACGTCTAATACAATAGCGTGTCCATTGAGGAAATACAAGGACAAAAAAGCGCAAACAAAAGGAAGGAGAGGCTACTAGACAGACTTGTCCATATTTTGAGTAGCAAGGGATTCGATGGAACAAATAGAAGTATTGGGAAAACGAGCAAAAGAGGCCGTTCAAGAACTTGCGGTTTTAGACACTTATAAGAAAAATCGTGCGTTAAATTTTGTAGCAGATGCACTAGAATTTTGCGAAGAAGAAATTTTAGAAAGTAATGAGATAGATTTAGAAAATGGTAGAAAAAATGGCATGTCAAAAGCAATGCTTGATCGCCTTGCACTGACTTCTGAAAGAATTAAAAATATGGCAGAGGGAATTCGTCAAATTGTTCAGTTAGAAGATCCCATCGGAGAAGTGCTTTCTATGAAAAAGAAGGAAAACGGTTTGATGATCGGTCAAAAGAGAGTGCCATTAGGAGTCATTGGAATTATTTATGAGTCTAGACCAAATGTGACAGCCGATGCCTTTGCCCTTTGTTTTAAAGCAGGAAATGCCGTAATCTTACGAGGTGGAAAAGATGCCATTCATTCCAATCGAGCTATTTTAGAAATTATTCAAGGGGCACTTGCAGAGTGTAATGTGAATAAAAACGCCATTCAGCTCGTAACGGATACAAGCCATGAAGTGGCAAATCAAATGATGAAAATGAATGAGTATTTAGATGTTTTAATTCCAAGAGGTGGTGCGAATTTAATTAAAACCGTAGTACAAAATAGCACCGTTCCTGTCATTGAAACAGGGACAGGAAATTGTCATATTTATGTCGATGAATTTGCGGATTTAACAATGGCAATTCCGATTATTATCAATGCAAAAACACAGCGTTTAGGCACTTGCAACACTTGTGAATCTTTAGTTGTACATAGCGCAGTAGCAGAAGCCTATCTGCCGGCGATTGCCGATGCCTTAATGGAAAAAGGCGTAGAAATCCGTGGGGATGAAAGAACACAAGAAATTGATAAGAGAATTGTTCCTGCCACGGAAGAAGATTATAAAACAGAATATTTAGATCTCATTCTTTCATTAAAAGTAGTCGATTCCATCGATGAAGCAATCGCTCATATTAATTGCTACAATACAGGGCATAGCGAAGCTATTATTACGGATAACTATGCCAATGCACAAAAGTTTTTGGATCAAATTGATGCAGCAGCAGTCTATGTGAATGCATCCACAAGATTCACCGATGGATTTGAGTTTGGGCTAGGAGCTGAAATTGGAATCAGCACGCAGAAACTTCACGCAAGAGGGCCAATGGGATTAAAAGCTCTCACTTCCACAAAATACATTATTTATGGAAATGGACAAATTCGTCCATAAAAATTAGATAGAATACTATAATAAAATAAGACTTAGCCAGAAAACCTTGATATTACAAGGGATTCATTGGATAAGTCTTATTTTTTGTAAGAAGGATTGTTAATAAAAAGGCCATATATACTTTTTGTAGATTGTGGCGTTTTTTGGAAA
>UQVN01000132.1 GCA_900544525.1 uncultured Eubacteriales bacterium | reverse complement strand
TAATAAAAAAGTAAAAAGATTCGTAAAATATATTTTATCGTATCATAAGATGATAGAAAGGGATAAAACTATGACATTTGAACAGAAATTACAAGAATATGCAAAACTCATTGTGCGCGTAGGCGTCAATGTGCAAAAAGGACAAGATATCGTTCTTCGTTGTCCCGCAGAATGTTATGCTTTTGCTAGAATGATTACAAAAGAAGGATATGAAGCAGGAGCAAGACAAGTGATCGTTCACTTTAAAGATGAACAGATTAGTAGACTTACCTATGATTATGCGGATTTATCCGTATTTGAACAAGTTCCAGAATGGCAAGCGGAGTCTTTAAATCATTATGCAAGAGAAGGCGCTTGCTTTATTAGTATTTCTGGTGGAGATCCAGAAGTATTTAAAGGTGTTGATAGTGCTAAATTAAAGGCAAATGCAAAGGCCAGTGATAAAGCATTTGAAGTTTTTTATAAAAGAATGATGGCAAGCGAAATTCCTTGGAATGTAGTTGCCATTCCAAATGAAAAATGGGCAATGAAAGTGTTCCCAGACGTTTCAAAAGAAGAGGCCATGGAAAAACTTTGGGAAGCAGTATTTCAAGCAACTCGCATTGGAACAACAGAAGATGCTGTAAAGGCATGGCAAGAACACAATCATTTCTTAGAGCAAAAATGTAAACAGTTAAATGAAATGCAGTTTGCAAAGCTTCATTATAAAAATAGCATTGGAACAGATTTTGTTGTAGGACTTGCAAAAGGTCACAAATGGGAAGGTGGATCTGAAAAGGATAGCAATGGTGTGGATTTTGTTGCCAATATGCCAACAGAAGAAATCTTTACTATGCCAGATCGCCGTATTGGAGAAGGAACTGTTGTATCCGCATTACCACTTTCTTTTGAAGGAACATTAATTAAAAACTTCCGCCTTACATTTAAAAACGGAAGAGTGGAAGAATTTTCTGCGGAAGAAGGAGAAGAGGCATTAGATCGCCTTTTAAATTCGGATGAAGGAAGCAGACATTTAGGAGAAGTGGCGTTAGTTCCATTCGATTCTCCAGTTTCTAATATGGGAATTTTATTTTACAATACATTATTTGATGAAAATGCCTCTTGTCATTTTGCCTTTGGAGAATGTTATCCAACAACGATTCAAAATGGAGAATCTATGACAGAGGAAGAGCTTTTTGAAGCAGGAGGAAACCATTCCATTAATCATGTGGATTTCATGGTGGGAACTTCCGATTTATCCATCACAGGAATTAAAGAAAACGGAGAAGAAGTTCCAGTCTTTGATAAAGGAAATTGGGTATTGTAAGTATAAAATAAATAACAATTTTTAGACTGTAATCGTTACGCATTGATTAGAAGATGATATGGACACCCTTCGTTATGATAAGGTGTCCTTAATCATTTACGTGAAGGCAACGAGTCAAGTAGCGAATTTAGAAAAAGGAAGGAGGAGGGCTGTTATAAAACAAGTAGTTATATTTTGAACAGCTCTAGTAATAGATGAATCCAGTTTTTGAACAGTTAAAAAAAGAATTAGATCGGGTACAAGCAATGAGCATGGCAATGACTTTATTCCATTGGGACAATGCCACTTGTGCACCGAAACAGGCAATTGAAACAACAGCGAAAGCCATGGGAATCTTATCAGGGGAACTTTACCATGCTCTTATTAATGATAACGTAAAAGCTCTGATGCACCAGTTAGAAAAAGAAAGTGATCTTGATGAGTTTGAACAGGCGGTATTAAAAGAATTAAAAAAGACATATGAAGATTTAGAATTAATTCCAGCAGAGGAATATCAAGCATTTGCTGAGTTAACTTCTGCATCCCAACACATTTGGCAAGAAGCAAAGGAAAAGAACGATTTTTCAATGTTTGCTCCAACGCTGGATAAAATTATTTCTTATCAAAAGAAATTTGCGGATTATGCATTAAAGACAAAAGGAACTTTTGAAACTCGTTATGATAAATTATTAAATGACTACGAGGAAGGATTTACAACAAAAGAACTCGATGATTTCTTTGGAAAGTTAAAAGAAACAATCGTTCCTCTTGTAAAAATGGTTTCAGAAAAGAAGGATAAGATTAAGAAAGACTATGCATCTCGTTCTTATCCTATTGAAAAACAAAGAGAATTCAATGAATGGATTGCTCGTTATGTAGGGTTTGATTTTGACCGTGGTGTGATGGCAGAAAGTGCCCATCCATTTACAACAGAGCTTCATAATAAAGATGTGCGTATTACAACCGCTTATATGGAAGAGCTTATGGAAAGTGCTATTTTTTCTACCATTCATGAAAGTGGTCATGCGGTATATGAAATGGATGTAGACGATCAGTATACATTTTCTATGGTAGGCGGTGGAACTTCTATGGGTATGCATGAAAGTCAATCAAGACTTTATGAAAACAATATCGGAAGAAGTCGTGCTTTTTGGGAACCAGTTTTTCCAAAGTTAAAAGAGTGTTTTAAAGACCAGTTAGAAGATGTGGATTTGGATACTTTCTTCGTTGGAATTAATAAAGCAGAACCATCTTTAATCCGTACAGAGGCCGATGAACTTACTTATTGCTTACATATTATGGTTCGCTATGAAATTGAAAAAATGTTTATGAATCATGATTTAAAAACAGAGGAGATCAAAGAAATTTGGAATCAAAAATATGAAGAATATTTAGGAATTCGTCCTGAAAATGATGCGGAAGGCGTGTTACAAGATGTCCATTGGTCCCAAGGAAGTATTGGATATTTCCCTTCTTATGCCATCGGTAATGCGGTTGCTGCTCAAATTTATGCCCATTTACAAAAAGTGATGCCAGTGGAAGAGTATTTAAGAAAGGGAACCATGGCTCCAATTATTGACTATTTAAAAGAGCATGTCCACCGTTTTGGAAAGACAAAAAATATGCAACAAATCTTAGTAGCCATGACAGGAGAAGGATTTAATCCAGATTATTACACTACTTATCTAAAAGAAAAGTATACGGCTATTTATGAAAATTTATAAAAGGAAAGGAAGAATCGGCAGATGAAGATTGTATTACTAGAAGGACTTGGGATTACAGATGAGAAACTAGAAAGCTATCTTATACCTCTAAGAGAGGAAGGACATGAAGTAACTGTCTATGAGAGAAATGATGATGTGGCAGTACAAATAGAAGAAGCAAAAGATGCAGATGTTTTAGTCATTGCCAATATGCCATTACAGGGAGAAGTGATTCGAAGTTGTAAAAACTTAAAATACATCAATGTGGCATTTACAGGTGTCGATCATGTGGACTTACAAGCTGCAAAGGAATGTAATGTAAAAGTGAGCAATGCCAGCGGATATTCTAATGATGCGGTAGCTGAGCTTACCATTTGTATGATGTTATCTCTTCTTAGAAACTTTCCTGCTGTTGAAAAAAGATGCCGTGAAGGTGGTACAAAAGATGGACTCATCGGTGGAGAATTAAACGGTAAGACAGTAGGGATTATCGGTGCAGGTGCTATTGGATCTTCTGTTGCCAAGTTATGCCGTGCTTTCGGATGTAAAACCATTGCTTATAATGGATTTTCTCATAAAGAAAGTACAGAAGAAATGACCTATCTTCCGATGAAAGAAATGATGGAACAAGCGGATATTGTGGCACTTCATTGTCCAGTAACAGAACAGTCAAAAGGCATTATCAATGAAGAAACATTAAGTTATATGAAACCAACTGCATACTTGATCAATGAGGCAAGGGGTCCAGTTGTGGATTCAAAAGCGTTAGCGGATGCGTTAAATACAGGAAGAATCGCAGGAGCAGCCGTGGATGTGTTTGAAATGGAACCTCCGATTCCAAACGATCATCCATTATTAAATGCAAAAAATATTATCGTAACACCACATGTTGCTTTTGCTACAAAAGAGTCTATGATAAAACGTGCAGATATTATTTTTGACAATTTACATAGCTTTATAAAAGGGGAACAAAAAAATATTATTTTATAGATGCCTTACAAAAAATATTGGAAAGAAAAGAGAGGAAGACAAATATGCCATTATTAAAAAAAGGTGATACCGTTGCACTTACTGTTTGTTCTAATGGAAAACAAGTAGAATATCGTAATCAAATGCAAGAACTTCATGAAGTATTAAAAGGAATGGGATTAAAAGTCATCGATAGCCCTTATATCTTTGCAAAAGAGGGAAGTGCTTCTAGTGGAACAGGGAAGCAAAAAGCAGAAATTTTAATGAGCTTTTATGAAAATAAAGAAGTAAAAGCAATTTTCGATGTTTCTGGAGGGGATCTTGGAAATGAAGTCCTTCCATGGTTAGATTTTCAAAAAATAAAAACAAATCCAAAACCATTTTTTGGATATAGCGACTTAACGGTTGTATTAAACAGCATTTTATCCCAAACTGGACAAATGGCATTTCTTTACCAGATCAATAGCTTGATTTGGGAAAGAGGAACCGCCCAAAAAGAAAGATTTGTGAAATCTCTTATGGAAGATGCCATCGATCTCTTTGGAATTACTACTTACTTTATTCAAGGAGAACATATTGAAGGAGAAGTCATTGGTGGAAATATCCGTTGCTTTTTAAAACTGGCAGGAACACCATATTTTCCAGATGTAAAAGATAAGATTTTATTTTTAGAAAGCAATAGTGGAAATGTGGAATCCTTGACAAGCTATTTGATTCAGATGAAGATGATGGGAATCTTTGATCAAGTTAAAGGAATTTTATTAGGTACTTTTACAGAAATGGAACGAAGAAGATTACAACCACCAGTGGAAGACATAGTAAGAGATGTTGTTGATAATCCAAACTTAACCATTGTAAAAACAAGAGAAATTGGGCATGGAACGGATTCAAAATGCTTGATTATCGGCGGGCGATATAAGATTGATTAAAGCTAATTTTTTCCTATAAAGCGATGAGAAGTACATTCTAACAACTTCTCTCGTTGCCTTCGGGTAAAATAGGCTGTCTTAGGAAACAAAAAGAAACGAATTTTGTTTCCTAAGACAGCCTAAAAATTTATTACGTTAAAATATCATAATTAATTCTTTTATAAAAACGTTCTTTTACTTCTGCGAAGTTCTTCGTTTTTCCTAAAATCCACATTAATTTTACGGCAGCGGGTTTTTTCGTCATATCCTACGCTTAATTCCCGGACCGTCATATCATAGGCTTGTAACACGTTATATTGATTAATGGCTTTGAAACCAACTTCATATACTTCTGCATCGCTTCCTTCTAACATAACTTGTGTGGCGATAACGATAATTTTACCCTGCTTTGTCATCTCTTCTAACTCTTTAAAGAAATTTCTCATATCATGGAATGGAATTCCACCAACACCATAGCTTTCAATGATAATCGCATCATAATGTTTGCTAATATATTGTAAAATATCTGGTTCGACTCCGGGAATTAATTTTAATACAAATACTTTTGGAACGAGTCGATTGTAAAAAATAGGGGCATGAGGTTCTGATTCTGTCTCCACATACTGTAAAATACGGTTTTCATCGATGAAGGCGGCTACTGGATAATTAATGCTCTCAAAAGCGCTATAACTTTTGGAACGGATTTTTCTAGCACGAGTACCCACGATCGCTTTTCCATCAAAAACGAGAAAGACACCATGGACATTTTTTTTGATGGCAAAACGAATACTATCCATTAAATTTTTGGTGGCATCAGTAATAGAGGCGCTAATTGGTCTTTGAGAGCCTGTAATAATAATTGGTTTTTCAGAGTTTTGAATTAAATAAGAAAGAGCCGCAGACGTATATGCCATCGTATCTGTGCCATGAGTGATGACAAAACCATCATAGCGCTCATATTGTTTTTGAATTTCGGTAGCGATTTTAACCCAATGCTCAGGTTGTATATTTGTGCTATCAATATTAAATATTTGTTGTACGCTTAAATCACAAAGGTTCTTTGCTTCTGGAATATAAGATAAAATTTCTTCGGCTGTTGTAGCAGGAGCAAGACCTTGTTCTGTTTGTACAGAGGCGATAGTGCCACCTGTCGCTAAAAGAAGTATTTTTTTCATAATAACTGTCCTTTCTTTTTAAGGTATATAGAACCCAAAGCCTATTATAAGAGAAATAGACTGTAGAATCAAATAAAATGTTGTTTGTAAAGATAGGATTCTCTTCTTAATAATTTATTATGACCAAAAAAGGAATTCATAATATTTATATTTGATTCTTCTCTCATATTTTCCTATAATGGAAGTAAGAAATAATTGCTATAAAAGCACAAGTCAAGTGCAATACATAAATGGAATTTTCCTCGTTAGAAGAGGAGAGCCTGAGAAGAAAAGAAGGGATAGAAAGAAATATTGTGATAAGGGATTACACGAAGAAGAAAAAGAAATGGTAAATTTATGGGAGGCGACTATGATGGAAAAAGAAAAGAGAGAAATCAATTATCGTCAAGAGAAGGACTCTATTGGAAGCAAACAGATACCAAAAGATGTGTATTACGGTGTGCAATCTCTTCGTGCAGCAGAAAATTTTCGAATTACAGGGCTTTATATGCATCCAGAGATTATCAATAGTTTAGCTTATATTAAAAAAGCGGCGGCGATTACAAACTGCGAAGTCGGTCTTTTAGATAAAAAGATTGCTAATGCCATTGTAAAGACTTGTGATGAGATTATAAGTGGAAAACTTCATGAGTTTTTTATTGTAGATCCGATTCAAGGGGGAGCGGGGACATCTCTTAATATGAATGCCAATGAAGTGATTGCAAACCGTGCCATAGAAATTCTTGGAGGGGAAAAAGGGGACTATTCCATTGTCAATCCAAACGATCATGTAAACTGTGGCCAGTCTACCAATGATGTGATTCCAACTGCGGGAAAGATGACTTCTCTTCGACTTTTAGAGCATGCAGGAAGAGAGCTTCGTCGTCTTTATAAAACCCTTTGTGAGAAGGCAGAGGAATTTAACCATATTATTAAAATGGGACGAACACAGATGCAAGATGCAGTGCCTATTCGTTTAGGACAGGAATTTAAGGCTTATTCCGTTGCTATTATGCGAGATATTCATCGTATGGATAAAGCGATGGATGAGATGCGGAATATTAACTTGGGGGGAACAGCCATAGGAACAGGGTTAAATGCCGATGAGAAATATTTAAGACGGGTTGTTCCCAATTTATCTGAAATTTCTGGAATGGATTTTGTACAAGCGTTTGATTTAATTGATGGTACGCAAAACTTAGATTCCTTCGTGGCAGTATCAGGAGCGGTAAAAGCTTGTGCGGTAACGCTATCAAAAATTGCCAATGACTTGTGCTTAATGTCTTCTGGGCCAAGAGCTGGATTTGGAGAAATTAATCTACCTGCCAAACAAAATGGTTCTTCTATTATGCCTGGAAAAGTAAATCCTGTGATTCCAGAAGTTGTTAACCAAGTTGCCTTTAATATTATTGGCAATGATATGACAATTACAATGGCAGCGGAGGCAGGTCAGCTTGAGTTAAACGCATTTGAGCCGATTGTTTTTTATTGCTTATTCCAATCCATCGATACGTTAACCTATGCCGTGGAAACCTTTATCGATAATTGTGTATCTGGAATCACGGCCAATGAAAAACGATGCCGAGAACTTGTAGAAAATAGTGTTGGAACCATTACGGCTCTTTGCCCTCATATTGGATATCAAGAGGCAGCTGATTTAGCAAAAGAAGCCATTACAAGCAGCCGTTCTATTCGTGATTTAATATTAGAAAAAGGAATTTTGAATGAAGAACAATTAAATAAGATTTTAGATCCGATGAATATGACAGAGCCAGGAATTTCTGGAAAGGAATTAATGGGAAAAGAATATTTATAAGAAGGAAAAAGGGGGATATAGAAGTAGTATTTAGCTACTAATTATAGCAATTTTAAAAATAGTAATAAAATGGATTAAAGGGGAAGAACAGTAGGAGGAAATGGAATGGAAGATTTCTTTTCAAATATCGTTGAAAGTCAGTTAAAAGAAGAGTTAATTGCTCTTAGAAGGGAGTTTCATAAATTCCCAGAGCTCGGTTGGCAAGAGTTTTATACAACTGGGAAAATTATGGAGTATTTAGAAGGAATAGGAATCCCTTTTTTGTATGGAAAAGACATTATTAACCGAGGATTTTGTTGGGGAAGAAATGAAACAGCCATTAAACAAGCCGAACAAGTGGCAGTGCAGAGGGGAATGGATGTAGAGAGAATAAAAAAGATGGGGCATGTGACAGGGTTAGAGGCCATTATTGAAGGCAAAAAGGAAGGTCCTGTTGTTGTGCTACGGTTTGATATGGATGGATTGCCAGAAGAAGAATCCAGTCGAGAAGAGCGAATTCCAAATAAAGAAAACTTTTGTTCTAACAATAAGGGGTGTATGCACGCATGTGGACATGATGGGCATATGGCCATAGGGCTCGTTCTTTCAAAAATTTTGTGGCAAAATAGAGAAAAATTATGTGGTACTATACGCATAGTCTTTCAACCAGCAGAAGAAGGAGTACGAGCTGGGAAAGCATTTGCAACGGGAGGTGTCTTAAAAGGTGCGGATTATTTCTTATCTGGTCATTTGGGAATGGGAAACCAAACAGGAGAATTGGTACTTGGAACCTATGGTTTTTTAGCAACGACCAAATTAGATGCAGAATTCATTGGAGTATCTGCCCATGCAGGAGCTTCTCCCGAAAGAGGAAAAAATGCTTTACTTGCTGCTTGTAGTGCTGTTTTGGCCTTAGAAACACTTTGTCAAGATAGTCGCGGTGTTAGTCGAATTAATGTAGGAACAATGGAAGCGGGGAGCGGAAGAAATGTAATCGCAGATCATGCGTTAATTCGATTAGAAACGAGAGGAGAAACGACAGAGATTGAAGAAGAACTCCATGCAAAAGCGGTTGCTTGTGTCAAGGGAGCAGCCGCTATGTATGGCTG
>UQVN01000131.1 GCA_900544525.1 uncultured Eubacteriales bacterium | reverse complement strand
TAATACAAAGGAAATAATAAGGAGAATAGGATGATTAAAGCAAAAAAAATAGCAGGTGTTTTCTTAACAGCTATGTTAAGTATGACATTATTAGCAGGTTGTGGAAACAAAGAGGTAACATTAGAAAATGATGGGGATAAGCCGGTCGTAACAGTTGGAGATGAAAGCGCAACCTATTGGGAAGCCAATTTCCAGACTCGCATTCTTCAAATGCAATATGAAAGTATGTATGGTTCTGACATTTGGGAACAGGAAGTGGAGTCAGGAAAGAACTTCGAGCAGTCAATCAAAGAGTTAATTTTAGAGGGGTTAAAATCCAATCAGGCAGCATTAAATCATGTAAAAGATTATAATGTTACATTAACAGACGATGAGAAACAAGAAATAGAAGAACAAGTAGATAGTTTTATGGAAAACTTATCCGATGAATTTGAAGAATTGACAAAACCTGATAAAGAAAAAGTAGAAAACTATTTAATGGAATCAAAAACGATTCAGAAATTATCAGAAGCAGTTGCAGAAGAAGCAAAATTAGAAGTTAGTGATGCAGATGCAAGACAGATGAAAGCAAACTATGTTATGATTTCTGTGGATGAAGATGCAAGCAATGCAGAGCTTACACAGGCAAAGCAAAAAGCTACAAAACTTTATAACAGTGCAAAGAAGACAAAAAGTCTTGCTAGCTCTGCAAAATCACTGGACTTAGAAGTGAAAGAAGCAACTTATGGAAACAATAATGAACAAATTCCATCTGAGATTGTAGAAGCTTCTATGGCGTTAAAAAAAGGTGAGATTACAAAGCCAATTAAAACAGACTATGGCTATTATGTCATTCAATGTATGAAATACTTGGATAAAGATGCAACAGAATCTGCAAAAGCAAGTATGTTACAGACAAAACAACAAACTTATTTTAATGAAACTTGTGAAAAATGGTTAGAAGATTCTAAGGTAAAAGTGGATGATACATTATGGGATTCTATTAAATTAGCAGGTCATTCTACACTTCCTACAACAGAAAGTACAACATCTTCTGACGAAGCAACAAGTGAAGCTACGACTTCAAGTGAGGGAACAACGACAACAAGTGAAACTACTACTTCTACAGAAGGTACAACAGAAAAACCAGCAAAATAATTGAGGAAAGAGGGATGAGAAAATGATAGTACCAAGCAAACTAAAAGAATATGCGAAGGCTCATCAGGCGGAAAATAAAGCCTTTTGTTTCTATTTAAAAGAACATGCCATAAAAGAGCAGTTGGACGAGCAGTTTTTTCACTATCATAAGGAATATTTTGAACAATATGATTGCAACCAATGTTTGAATTGTTGTAAAGAGCTTGCACCTATATTTGAAGGAAGAGAATTAGAGACATTAGCAAAGGCAAGTGGATTTGATGTTGAAGATATTTTAAATGTATGTGAGCAGGTAAGTTATGATTCTTATCAAGTGATGGATGAGGAACAATGTCCATTTTTAACAGAAAAAGGTTGTTGTATTCCTAAGAAAAAGCCAGAGTGTTGCAAAGATTTTCCGTATACCAATCAGGGAAATCGAATGGAAAGTTTGTTTGGTATGCTCTCCCTTCTTCCAATATGCCCAATTTTATATGAAATTTATGAACAATTAAAGAAGGATTATGGTTTTACATATGAAAAATAGTCAGATCTTTCGATATGCTTTTATAAAGACAATACCAGTTTTATGTGGCTATCTCTTTTTGGGGATAGCTTTTGGTATATTATTAGAAAATGCAGGCTATGGGGTATCTTGGGCGTTTCTCATCAGCCTAGTTGTCTATGCTGGATCCATGCAATTTGTTATGGTGACTTTTTTAACAGGAGGGACGAGTTTACTAACCGTGGCTCTTATGACTCTCTCTATTAATAGCCGTCATATGTTTTATGGTTTATCCTTTGTGGAGAAATTTAAAAAGATGGGAAAGAAAGGCCTTTATATGATCTTTTCTTTATCTGATGAAACGTATTCTCTTTTATGTGGAACAAAGCCATTAGAAGGAATGGACGAAGGAAAACTTCAATTTTATATGTCGTTGCTCGATCAAAGTTATTGGATTATCGGTTCTGTCATAGGAGCTCTTGTTGGAACCGTTTTGCCATTTGATACAACAGGAATTGATTTTGCCATGACAGCATTATTTGTCGTTATTTTTATCGAACAATGGCTTAGTGCAAAAAGCCATTTGCCAGCGCTAATTGGAGTCGGTTGTGCCATCTTTTCTCTCATTATTTTTGGAAAAGATAAGTTCATGTTACCAGCATTAGTAGGTGCGGTTATTTGTCTTATGATGATGGAAAAAAGAATTGGAAAGAAAGAGGGAGAAGAGGATGCAGATTAGTACAGGACAAGCATTGGCGATCGTATTTGTCGTTGCGATTATTACAATTTTTACAAGAGCGCTTCCGTTTCTAATTTTTGGTGGCAAAAAAGAACTTCCAAAAAGCGTTGCTTATCTTGGGAAAGTATTGCCTATGGCAGTTATGGGAGTTTTAGTTATCTATTGTGTAAAAGGAGTTCAGTTAACGGCGTATCCTTATGGATTACCTGAATGGCTCGGGATTGGAATTGTAGTCCTTTTGCATATTTGGAAACGGAATAACCTATTGAGCATTGGCGTAGGAACGATCTGTTATATGATTATGGTACAAGGAATTTTTTAAGAAAATAAAGGTGAAAAGCAGGCTCTTTTCCTATAGAATTATAGGAAAAGAGCATTTTCTTTTTTAGAGGAGCAAGCGTTTTTTAGTTTTTGGCTTAATCTCATAAGAATGTCTGGATTGCATTGTCTAGCGTTCTTTGGACAGACAGAAATACAACGCATACAAGAAATACAAAGAGACTCATCGGTTTTATTTGGGGTTTCTTTTGGAATGGCATTTGCAGGGCACTTTTCTGCACAAAGTCCACAGCTTTCACAGATAGAAGTGGCTTCTGGATAAATAGGAACCGTTCCATATGGTCGATAAGGGTGGTTGCCAGAAACTGTGACGGGTACTAGATTTTGAGAGTAAGTCGTATTTTTAAGTTTTTCTTTGATCTGTTCCATAAAAGAGTGAAGTTGTTGTTCGTCATTAGCATCTGGACGTCCTGTGCCAAATTGGTGCATAATAGAGTGTTCCGTTACAGCAGAGATGGCTGCAATGCATGAAAATCCTTGGGATTGTAAGGCGTCTTTTAGTTCTAATAGTGTATCCTCAAAGTCACGATTGCCGTAAGAAGTAACAAGAATAGTAGGTGCATGATTGCCTTTTAACGTGGATAAGTTTTTTAAAGCGATAGCAGGAACTCGTCCTCCAAAAGAGGGAACACCGATAATACAAAGTGTTTCAGGAGAAAAGGTGAGAGAGGGAGCGTTATTTTCCAAAAAAGAAGGAAGGGAGAAGTCAATTTCTTCTATTGGCAGAGAAAAGCAGTGACTTAAAATAGTTGTAACCTTTTTTGTGCCCCCAGTTGGACTAAAGTATATATTTTTGACTGATGTAATGTTCATAACAAATACCTCCTAAAAAAATAAAAAATAGCGATATAGTATTAGTCTACCATATCGCTATTGGAAAGAAAAGGATAGAACATGGAAACGTTCTATCCTCTTCTTTTTAAAGTTCAATTTTAAAGAAAAATGTTACTGCCCTATTGCTTTGTTAGCAAAATCTGTGTTGACGAGCACAGAATAGTCTACAGGATTTGAAAGTTCACCAGCTTCTTTTAAAATATCTTGTAAAAGTGCAAAAGATTCTTCTGAAAAAACAGGATTATCTTTATACGTATCTTGTTCTGCATAGCGGGTAACAATGGAAGTCAATGTGTCAAGATCCGTCTCAGGAAATTGAGGTTTGATGACTTTTGCAATTTCTGCTGGAGAGTGGCTTTGAACGTATTGCTGTCCTTTATAAATAGCATTGGTAAAGTGTTGGATAATATCCGGATTTTTTTCGATATAACTTTTTTTAGCACAATAAGCAGTATAAGGGACATAGCCACTCTCAATTCCAAGAGATGCTACCACATAGCCAGTACCTTGTTGTTCTAAAGAAGTGGCATTTGGCTCAAATTCTACGGTATAATCCCCAGTACCACCTGCAAAAGCACCAGCAGTATTGGCAAAATCGACATTTTGAATTAAAGTAACATCTTTTTCTGGATCGAGGCCATTTTTCTTTAATACATATTCTAAAATCATTTCTGGCATACCGCCTTTTCTTCCACCAATTAACTCTTTTCCTTGAAGGTCTGACCAGTGAAATTGGTTGTTTTCTTCTCTTCCAACAAGGAAGTTACCAGCTCTTTGGGTGAGTTGGGCAAAGTTAATAGCATAATCTTCATTTCCTTCATTGTATTGATAAATCGATGCTTCTGATCCCATAAAACCAATATCAGCATCACCACTAATAAGAGCGGTCATTGTTTTGTCTGCTCCAAATCCTGTTTCAATTTTTACATCTAATCCTTCTTCTTTAAAATATCCCAATTCGTATGCGACATATTGTGGAGCATAAAAGATCGAATGAGCGACTTCATTTAGTGTAATCTGCGTGCCACTTCCTTGTTTTTTTCCACATCCAGCAAGGAGAGTGAGTGAAAGAGTGGCAGAAAGAAAAAGAGCGAATATACGTTTTTGCTTCATAAGAAGATCCTAATCCCTTTTTGCTATATCCTATGCAATGGAGAAAAAAATGTTCCAAAAAATAGCAGAAAATATCGTTACCGTATAAAACGATAGTGATCGTTAGGAGAAGCAGATACGATGAAATGGTCTGTTTTTTCATCAAAAGATTCTCCATCTGTGTGGAGATACATGGGTTTTTCCAAAATAAGTTCCGCTTTTTGACATCGATAAAGGTGAACGCCTTTTAAACAACCATGTTTTTTAAAGAGAGAACAGAGTAAAATAAAAATTCGTTTTGGAACGTGCTTTGCCTCAACCACACAAAGATCTAAAGCGCCATCGGCATAGTTGGCGTTTGGGCAAAAGGCAAGTCCTCCTCCTTCATATGGATGAATATGTGAGGATAGAAAAAAGAGATTTTTAAGAGAAACGGTTTCCATATCATCGAGAATCAAAGTGCCATGGCAAGTTTTTTCTGTAAAAAGATGATGAATTCCGATTGCAATATAGCTTAGTTTACCAAGATGAAAGAAGTTCAAAAGTTTCTTAATAATCGAAATGGCGCTTGTCCGACAAATACTAGCATCAAATCCAACACCACAACTAACAACAAATCGACGAGAAGTTCCATCCAGCAACTGTAATGTTCCATAGTCAATTTCTTGTATGGTAGCAACAGAGGATAAAATGTTTGCCAATGCTTCTAATGGATTGGTGCAAACAGAAAGACTTCTAGCAAAATCGTTGCTCGATCCAGTTGGAATATATCCTAAAGTAATATTACTGTTTTTGGAAAGACCATTGATGGTTTCATTTAATGTACCATCTCCTCCAAGGACAATGACAGTTTTTGGCTTAGAATCCGAGGAGAGATGCTTTGCAAGTTTGGTTGCGTGATACGGTCTTGTCGTATGAATTACTTGATATGGAATATCATATAAATTTAATTGGGTTTGAATTGTTTCCCAAAGTTTTATTCCCTTTCCGCTTCGAGAGCTTGGGTTAACAATAAAATAATACATATATTATTACCTCATTCTATTTCTCTATGTGTTGTAAAAATTTTATTATAGTGCAAGTGTAGCATCTTCACAAGAGAAAGTTACTGTATTTTTCAGAGTTTATATGAAAAAGAGAATGTATGTTCTGTGATAGATTGCTTTCTTTAAGGGAACATGGTATACTCTAGAGGAAAGAAACGACAAAAAAGAAAGGTGGTTTTGTTTTTTATGAAAACAATAGGGTTTATTGGCGTTGGAGTTATGGGAAAATCAATGGTCCGTAATTTAATGAAACATGGATATGAAGTATCAATTTATACAAGAACAAAAGAAAAAGCTGATGAAGTAATAGAAGAAGGTGCTATCTGGTGTGATACAGTAGCAGAATGTGCAAAAGAAAAAGATGTAGTAATTACGATTGTCGGTTATCCAAAAGATGTGGAAGAAGTTTATTTTGGAGAAGCAGGTATTATTGCAAATGCAAAAGAAGGGGCTTATTTAATTGATATGACAACAACAAGTCCTAAGCTTTCTAGTAGAATTTATGAAGAGGCTAAAGTAGTTGGGAAAAAAGCTCTTGATGCGCCAGTATCTGGTGGTGATACCGGTGCGAAAAATGGAACATTATCCATTATGGTTGGAGGAGAAAAAGAAGACTTTGATGCTTGCTATCCAATTTTTGAAGCTATGGGAAGCAATATTTTATATGAAGGGAAAGCAGGATTTGGTCAGCATACAAAGATGGCAAATCAGATTGCAATAGCAGGAGCGGTAACAGGTGTTGCAGAAGCAATTGCTTATGGTGAAGCAGCGGGGCTTGATGTTCGAACAATGCTCGATAGCATTATGGCAGGAGCAGCGGGAAGTTGGCAGATGAGCAATAATGGGCCAAAGATGATTTCTGAAGATTATGCACCAGGATTTTTTATTAAACATTACATAAAAGATATGAAAATTGCGGTAGAAGAGGCCAAGGCAAGAGGAAAAGAACTTGGTGTGTTAGAACTTGTATTAAAGTTATACGAAACAATGGATGAAATGGGGATGGGCGATCTTGGAACGCAGGCGATTATAGAGGAATATCGAAACTAATGCGATACGAGAAGATAAAAAAAGGAATTTTTTTAAAACGTCCCAACCGTTTTTTAGCACAGGTGCTGGTTGATGGGAAAGAAGAGCTTTGTCATGTGAAAAATACAGGGCGTTGTAAGGAACTATTAGTACCAAAAGCAGAAGTCTATGTACAATGTCATAATAATGAAAAGAGAAAGACAAAATTTTCTTTAGTGGCGGTTAAAAAAGGAGACGTTCTCATCAACATGGATTCCCAAGCACCCAATAAGGTAGTAAAAGAGTGGTTAGAAGATAAAAATGGTCTAGGAGAATTAAAAGTTATAAAACCAGAGAAGAAATATGGAAATTCAAGGTTTGACTTTTATCTAGAAACAAATGACAAGAAATGTTTTATCGAAGTAAAAGGTGTTACATTAGAAGAAAATGGAATTGCGAAATTTCCAGATGCACCGACGGAAAGAGGGGTAAAACATATTTTAGAACTGATCCAATGTGCAAAAGAGGGATATGAGTCTTACTTGATTTTTGTAATTCAGATGAAGGGGATCATTTCTTTTGAACCAAATGATCGAACACAACCAGAATTTAAAGAGGCGTTAAAAAAAGCAAGAGAAGCAGGAGTACATATTTTGGCTTATGATTGTCTTGTAACAGAAGATGGACTGTATCTTGACCAAGAAGTTTTGGTTTGTTTATAAAAAGGAAAAAACAGGATTAAGGGATTATTTATGAAGTCGATAAAAAAAGAAGAAATCAAAACAAAAAATTATCAAAAATTTTGTAAGGTAATCGCATTTTTTGTTTGCTTTTGTTTTTTATTATCCACAACGGTGATATCGGTGTCAGCCAAGGCAACGCCAGTGTCACAAAATGGAAGACTTTCTGTAAAAGGAAATAAAATCGTCAATCAAAAAGGAAGAGCATTTGTTATCAAAGGGGTATCCACTCATGGATTATCTTGGTTTCCACAGTATGTAAACAAGAAAGCATTTAAAAATATGCGAGATCAATGGGGCGTAAATACCATTCGATTAGCTATGTATACAGAAGGATATAACGGATATATGACGGGCGATGCCAATAATAAAAAGGCGTTAAAAAATTTAATTCATAAAGGGGTTACTTATGCAAAAGAATTAGGAATGTATGTGATCATTGATTGGCATATATTAAGCGATGGTAATCCTAAGACTTATGAGAAGGAATCCAAGGCATTTTTTAAAGAGATGGCAAAAAAATATAAAAATTATAATAACGTCTTATTTGAAATTTGTAATGAGCCAAATAATGTGGATTGGAACACTGTAAAAAGTTATGCAAATCAGCTGGTAAAAACCATTCATTCTGTGAATCCGAAGGCGATGATTATCGTTGGAACACCAACTTGGAGCCAAGATGTGGATTTAGCAGTGGCATCTCCAGTAAAAGGAAACAATATTGCTTATAGTTTTCATTTTTATGCGGGAACTCATAAACAAGATTTGAGAAATAAATTAGAGAGTGCAGTGAAAAAAGGATTACCAGTGATTGTGACAGAGTTTGGACTCAGTGATGCTTCTGGAAATGGTGTAATTGATCAAAACGAAGGAAATCAGTGGTTAACACTTCTAAATCAGTATAAAATAGGACGAGTTTGTTGGAATCTCTCCAATAAAGCGGAAGCTAGTGCTCTGATCCAATCTTCTTCCCAAAAAGTAAATGGATGGAATAAAAGGGATTTAACCCCTCATGGAAAATGGCTGATGAAAGCTTATGGTGGAACATTATAATTGGGACACCCTTTTCTTTTCTTGAAATAATAGAAAAAGTACAATAAAAAAGGAACAAAACTAGGAATCAAGAAAAGAAAGGAGAAGGGTATGAAAAAGAGATGGTATCAAAAAGTAGTTTATGGTGCGTTACCGATTGTCATGCTTCCTGCCTTATTAGTTCCACAGGCAGTTTTTGCAAAAACGGGAAACAAGATAGCAAAACGATATTTTGTAGTCAGTCGGATGGAAGGGGATGTCGTTCTTTTAGAAAATGAAAATGGAATAGAGCAACAAATTTCTCGTTCTAAAATTCCAAAGAAAGCGAAAGAAGGGGATGTTTTATCCTATTACAAAGGAAAATATCGCCGTGATATCAAGCGGACAAAGGAACGGAAAAAGCGAATGGAAGCTTACTTAGAACAATTTTGGAAACAATAGGAAAACAATAATAAATACTGAAAAATAAGAAAAAAGCCTTTAGAATCATGAGAGGATTGTGATTTTAAAGGCTTTTTTTGTTTACACAAAGACA
>UQVN01000130.1 GCA_900544525.1 uncultured Eubacteriales bacterium | reverse complement strand
TTAATAAAGTAACTTTTTCTTCTTTATTTTCTATAGGATTTCATATGTGCAAGCGATGCATCATTTGCACGGAATGCTTTTTGGTATCATAGGAAATGCAATTTTCTATCATACAAAAAAAGCACCGCATGATAGCGGTGCCTAATAAATAATCTCTGATTATTTTCTTAAACCTAATTTTTCGATTAATGTACGGTATCTTTCGATATCTACTTTCTTTAAGTAAGCAAGCATATTACGTCTTTGACCAACCATCTTTAAAAGACCTCTTCTTGAATGATGATCTTTTTGATGTGTTTTGAAGTGTCCCTGAAGATCGTTAATTCTTTCTGTTAATAAAGCGATCTGAACTTCTGGTGAACCAGTGTCATTTGCTGTACGTCCGTAAGTTTCGATAATTTCTTGTTTTCTTTCTTTTGAAATCATTTTCAAATTCCTCCGTTTTTTCTTATTTCATTTTTAGACATAACGCCTATCACTGAGAGAAGGTTGGAGTCTTCCAGACTCTAAGTGACGGCTTTTATACCTTGATTAGTCTAACACATTTATTTTTAAAAGTAAAGGATTTTTACAAAGAAAATGGTCTTATCTGATTTTCTTTTTTTGATACATACGCTTTTCCAAAAGCACTATCTTTATGCATTTGTTCTGCTAATTCCTCAACACCATTAAATTTCATTTCTGGACGAACAAATTCCATCAACTGAACCGATACTTGTTTTCCATAGAGATCTTCATGAAAATCAAAAATGAAAGTTTCAGCACCAGTACAAACCGTATCATCAACTGTTGGTTTCACTCCAATATTACAAATTCCATAATATTGTTTTTCATCTCCCTTTATGCGAACTCCAGCTACATAAACACCATTTGACGGAAGATATTTTTTATCTGATGGAACGATATTGGCTGTTGGCATCCCAATTTTTCTTCCAAGCTGCTTTCCATGCACAACTTCACCTACAATCGTATAAGGATAGCCCAACATTTTATTTGCAAGTGCTAAATTCCCTTCTTTCATAGCCTCTCGTATTCTTGAACTGCTAATATCACTTCCTTCATATTGAAGTTTTGGAATCACCTTTAGTTCATATCCATAAAGTGTAGAAAGTTCAGAAAGAAGAGCTACATTCCCTGCTCTTTGATATCCAAATCCAAAATCTTCACCGACAGCAATCGCTTTTACATCCAATCGATCAACTAAAATTTCTTTTACAAAAGCTTCTGGCGAAAGGGTACGAATCTCTTTAAATGGATAAGCAATCATAAGATCCATTCCCATTTCTTCTAACAAAAATTGTCTTTCTTCTTTTGTATAAATGACATTCTCTTTCTCTCCATTGATCAAAAGTTTTGGAGGCATATCAAAAGTGAAAACGACACTCGTTCTTCCTTGTTTCTTCCACTCTTTTAATTCATGAAATAAAAGCTGATGTCCTCTATGAAGCCCTTCAAATTTTCCAAGAGCAACTGCTGTATTTTTAAATTGAAAATTTGTCTGATTGCTTATGTATTTCATGTTATGCTCCTATGATAAAAACATTTTTTGTGGATAAAATTTTTTCTTTTGTTGCTCATATTGATAAATGCCAATAAAAACCCCTTTGCTATCGTAAACGCGAAGAGGATCTTCTTTTGCATTTTCTTGATCAGCCCCTAATAGATCCTGCTTTTCAAATGGATTGCCATTATGAACAAGTTTATCCGTCTTTTCTGTTGTATGAACAAGCGGATAGTCAGCAAATACTTCTTCAATTCCAATTACAGTTTCTTCCAGTACGCCTTCTTTGACCTTTTTTTCAATTTGTTCTAATGTCATACTTTCTTCTATAGAAAACTGTCCTACTCTTGTCCGAATTAAAGAATCCATACAAGCTCCACAGCCTAATTTTTCTCCAATATCTCTACAAATACTTCGAATATAAGTGCCTTTACTACAAGACACTTCCATGCGAACAAAAGGCAACTTCATCTCTAATATTTTGATTTCATAAATGGTAATCGGTCTTCCCTTTCGTTCGATGACTTTTCCTTCTCTTGCTAATTCATAGAGTTTACGACCGTTCACCTTTAGAGCAGAATACATAGGCGGAATTTGTTCCATATGACCAATAAAACTTGCAATCACAGCCTTTACTTCGTCTTCGGTACAATTTACTTCGGATTCGGTCAGTACAGTCCCTGTCATATCCTCTGTATCTGTTGTAACACCCAAGCGCATTACAACTTCATACGTTTTATTGTGATCCGTTAACATATCACAAAGTTTTGTTCCTTTTCCAAGACAAATAGGCAATACTCCTATGGCATCTGGATCAAGCGTACCTGTATGTCCAATCTTTTTTTGTTTTAAAATACCGCGCAGCTTTGCAACTACATCGTGAGAGGTGAAACCTTTTTCTTTATAAACATTAATAATTCCATCAATCACTGTTCTTCCTCCGCCTCTAGCTGACTTATAATATGCTCCATTAAATTATTTACAACATCATGAACCGTTCCAGCCATGGTACAACCAGAAGCTTTCACATGACCGCCACCGCCATAGATTTTTGCAATACTGCTCACATTGACATTATGATTGGAACGCATACTCACTTTATATTGTTGAAACTCTGTTTCATAGAGAAAGATCGCCACTTCAACACCTTTTGTCACACGAAGCTGATCAATAATTCCATCCAAGTCACTCGGTGTGCATCCATAAAACTGCATCACTTCTTTGCTGATAGCAGAATAGATGACTTTTCCATCAAGAAGACGTGTACTTTCCATTAACGCTCTACCTAAAAGCTGATTTTGTAAGTAGGTTTTTGCGTAAAAAGTTTCATCAATAATATAAGAACTATCAACACCTTTTTCAAGAAGTTCTCCCGCTTTTATCATTGTCTCTTTTGTTGTATTGCTGTGTTTAAATACACCAGTATCATGAACAATTCCTAAATAAAGAGCTTCTGCTGTCTCTTTACTTACTTTCTCCGCCTCCATAAGTCCAAAGAGAAGTTCACAAGTGGAACTTCCCTTTGGATTAATATGGCTTATTTGCCCAAATCCATCATTGCTAATATGATGATCAATACACATGGTCTGTTTTGCATTTTTATATAAATTGCCAAACCCACCAAGACGTTCTACATCACCACAGTCACAACAAACAAAGAGATCGTATTGCTCATCAGAGGTTTCATGACGTACTTGATTGGAACCACTTAAAAATAAAAAACTATCTCGAATCGGTTCTAAATAAACTTGAACTGTTTTTTCTTTATAATTATCACGAATGTATTGTGCAAGCGCCAATGTGGATCCCGTACAGTCACCATCTGGTCGAACATGCCCACTAATTGCGATGGTATTTGCTTGTTCAATGGCTTCCTTAAATTCTTTCTTCGTCATCATGCTGGTTCACCTCATCGATCATCTTAGACATATTAACGCCGTATTCGATGGATTGATCCATAATGAATCGAATTTGTGGAGTGTTTCTTAAATTCACAGTACGAGCCAATTCTTTACGGATAAACCCTTCTGCACTTTTTAATCCTGCTAATGTATCAAGACGTGCTTCTTCGTCTCCATATACACTAATATATGCTTTACAACTTTTTAAATCTGGTGCTACTTCAACAGCTACAACAGATGTAAGTGGATGAATTCTTGGATCTTTAATCTCACGACTGATAATACGACTTAATTCTTTCATCACTTCCCCATTAATACGGGTATTTTTAATACTATTCTTTCTCATAGTTATTCCTCCTAATTTCTTAAGGATTTTAGAAAAGGCAGGCAATCACGCCTGCCTCTATATCATTATACTAATGCATAAACAGTTTTGTGTAAAGTCCTATCTAGGTACTTCTACCATTTCATATGCTTCAATAATATCTTCTTCTTTTGCATCATTGAATTTCTCAAATACGAGACCACATTCATATCCAGCTTTTACTTCTTTTACATCATCTTTAAAACGTTTTAAAGATGCTAAATCGCCTTCAAAAATTAATTCTCCTTCGCGAGTAATACGAACACGGCAACCGCGTTTAATCACACCATCGAGAACATAAGAACCTGCAATTGTTCCAATACCAGATGCTTTAAATGTCTGACGAACTTCTGCATGACCAATTACTTTTTCTTCATAAATTGGTTCTAACATACCTTTCATCGCATTTTCAATATCTTCAATGGCATTGTAAATAACACGATATAATCTTAAATCCACTTTTTCGCGATCTGCAATTTCTTTTGCCATATTGTCTGGTCTTACATTGAAACCGATAATAATTGCATTAGATGCAGATGCTAAAATAACATCGGATTCATTGATTGCACCAACACCACCATGAATTACTTTTACAACAACTTCCTCATTGGATAATTTTGTTAAACTTTGTTTTACGGCTTCTACAGAACCTTGTACGTCCGCTTTTACAACTAAGTTTAATTCTTTTACATTACCAGCTTGAATTTGACTAAATAAATCATCAAGAGATAATCTTGCTTTTGTATCAGCGAGCATTTTTTCGCGGTTATATGCAATAAATTCTTCTGCCATGCTTCTTGCAATCTTTTCATTATCGGTTTCAATCATAATTTCACCAGCATTTGGTACATCATTAAGACCGATAATTTCTACTGGAGTAGATGGACCAGCTTCTTTTACACGGCGACCTCTATCATCTGTCATAGCACGCACTTTACCATGAGCACTTCCAACAACGATAGAATCTCCTACTCTTAAAGTACCTTTTTGCACTAAAACAGTGGCAACGGATCCACGTCCTTTATCAAGCTGTGCTTCAATTACGATACCACGAGCATTTCTCTTAGGATTTGCTTTTAATTCTAATACTTCTGATGTTAAAAGAATCATTTCAAGAAGTTCATCAATTCCCTGTCCTGTATGAGCAGATACTGGAACAAAGATTGTGCTTCCGCCCCAATCTTCTGGAATTAATTCATACTCTGCTAATTCCTGTTTTACGCGATCCACATTGGCACTTTCTTTATCCACTTTATTAACCGCTACAATAATTTCAATACCTGCTGCTCTTGCATGGTTAATCGCCTCTACTGTCTGAGGCATAACACCATCATCTGCAGCTACTACTAAAATAGCAATATCTGTTGCTTGTGCACCACGCATACGCATAGAAGTAAAGGCTTCATGCCCTGGTGTATCAAGGAATGTAATTCTTTTATCATTGTATGTGACAACAGATGCACCGATGTGCTGTGTAATACCACCAGCTTCTCCTCTTGTTACGTTGGTCGAACGAATGGCATCAAGAAGAGAAGTTTTACCATGGTCAACGTGTCCCATAACACAGATAACAGGTGGACGTTCTACCATTAAGCTTTCATCTTCTTCATCCTCACGAAGTAATTCTTCAATTACATCCACTTTTTCTTCTAATTCAGCGATGTAGTTATATTCTAATGCAATTTCAGCAGCTTGTTCAAACTCAATTTCATGGTTTGGAGTTGCCATAACTCCTTGCATAAACAATTTCTTAACGATTTGAGCAGCAGGTGTTTTAATCATATCTGCTAATTCTTTAATTGTCATTGCTTCTGGAAGAGTGATATTTTTAATTGTTGGTTCTTCCTTCTTTGGAGGTTGTTGTTTTGGAGCATTGCTATTTTTATTATTCTTATTGTTTTTATTATTTCTATTATTGTTATTATTATTCTTGTTATGGGAACGATTGTCTTTTTGTCCATTTTTATTATCGCGATTTCCGTTATTTCCTGAGCGATTATCTTTTTGTCCCCCACGATTATTTTCTTTATTTCCACCGTTATTGGAACGATTTTGTCCATTTTTATTATCACGGTTTCCTTTATTTTCTTTTTTGGAACTATCTTCTTTCGCAAAATGGTTTTTGATTAAATTAACATGCTCCTCGTCTAAATTGCTAGCAGCTGTTTTTCCTTCCACTCCATTTGCCTCTAATACTTCCATAATTTCTTTATTATTTTTTCCTAATTCTTTTGCTATTTCACGCACTCTAATTTTTGACATCCACACTACCTCCATTTTCTATACTGTCAAGTTGTTTCATTATTGACTTAGCAAAGCCTTCATCTAGTAGCACAAGTGATGCCCTTTGCTCTTTTCCAATGGCATGCCCAAGTTCACTTTTCGTGCCAAAGAAATAAAGCGGTACTTCATAAAACGTACACATGTTTGTAAACATCTTCTTTGTATTGGCTGATGAGTCTTCTGCAACAAGCACTAAAAATCCTCTTCCAGATTTCACCGTCTTCTCAACAGAGAATTCACCGCTTTGCACCTTTCCAGCCTTTGTTGCTAACCCTAATAATGAATAAATTTTTTTCTTATTCAAGGTTTTCTAACTCCTTTGTCAATTTCTCATAAATCTCTTTTGGTATTTGTACCTTTAAAGAACGTTCTAGACCTTTATTCTTTTCTGCTTTTTTAAAACAGTCAATTGATTTGCAGATATAGGCTCCTCTTCCATTCTGCTTGCCAGTTGCATCCACTACAATTTCTCCTTCTGGAGTTTTAATGACACGAATGAGCTCTTTTTTATTTTTCATTTCGTTGCAACCAACACATTGTCTTAATGGTAACTTCTTAGCCAAACTATCACCTCATCTCTTACTGTTTTTATTCCATATCTTCGCCATCAAACTCTTCAAATTCTTCATAATTTTCGTAGTTTGTTGTTTCTTCTACTGACTCCTCACTTACAGTTTCTACCTCTTTCGGCATCTCTTCTCCAAGCTCTTTTGCTTGAGATTCACTCTTAATATCGATTTTATATCCTGTAAGTCTTGCAGCAAGTCTTGCATTTTGTCCTTCTTTACCAATTGCTAAAGATAATTGATAATCTGGCACAACAACTCTTGCACTCTTTTCTTCTTCATTGACAACAACAGAAACTACCTTTGATGGGCTTAATGCATTTTCAATTAAAACCGCTGGATCTTCATCCCAGTTAATAATATCGATTTTTTCACCTTTTAAATCATTAACAATAGCATTCACTCTGGCACCATTTAAACCAACACATGCTCCAACTGGATCCACGTTTTCATCATTAGACCATACAGCAATTTTTGTTCTAGAACCAGCTTCTCTTGCAATGCTTTTAATTTCCACTGTTCCATCTTGAACTTCTGCTACTTCCTTTTCAAAAAGGCGTTTTACTAATTCTGGATGTGTTCTTGAAACTAAAATCTTTGGTCCTTTATTTGTTTCTTTTACTTCAATAATATAAAGTTTAATTCTATCTGTTGGTTTAAACACTTCTCCTGGAACTTGTTCATTTTCTGTTAAAAGAGCGTCCGTTTTATCGTCTAAACTAATACTAATATTATTACCAACATAGCGTTGAACAACACCTGTTACAATGTCTTTTTCCTTACAGTAGAAATGATTAAATACAACTTTTCTTTCTTCTTCTTTAATCTTTTGAACAATAACACTTCTTGCATGCTGTGCTGCAATACGTCCAAAATCTTTTGGTGTAATTTCTACATTAACAACATCACCTAATTGATATTGTCCACTGATCATTCTGGCTTTTTCTAAGCTAATTTCAACAACAGGATCTTCTACATGATCAACAACTGTTTTTTCAGCAAATACAGAAATTTCAGCTGTTTCTCTATCCATACTCACTTTTACATTGTCCGCTTTTCCAAAATCTCTCTTACAGGCTGCAACAAGAGAATTTTCGATTGCCTCCATAATCACTTCTTGGCTAATTCCTTTTTCTTTCTCAAGCTGTTTTAAAGCTTCTACAATTTCATTCATTTTCTTCTTTTCCTCCTAAACGTTAAAAATCTAATGCTAAACGAATTAACGCAATATCACTTCTCGTAATCTCCATATTAGCGCCATCTTCTAATGTAATTGTAATGGAATCATTGTCATAAGAAACTAAAGTACCTTCCCATTCTTTTTGTTTCTCAATTGGACGATATAATTTGATTTCTACATCACGTCCGATGCTTCTTTCAAAATCTTTATCCTTCTTTAAAGGTCTTCCAAGACCTGGTGAACTAACTTCTAATATATAAGCTTCTTGAATAAAGTCATCTTCATCTAACTTCGCTTCTAATGCACGGCTAATTAAAACACAGTCATCAATGTTAATTCCGCCTTCTTTATCCGCATACACACGAAGATACCAGTTAGCACCTTCCTTTACATACTCTACATCTACAAGTTCAAAATGATTTTCATCAATAATTGGTTGTACTAATTGTTCTGTACGAAGTTCAATATCGGTTCTCTTTGCCAAAATAATCCCTTCTTTCTCTTTTTATTTTATTATTTAACTGTACAATTGCTTCACAGTAATTGGAAATTTTTTCCTGAACAAAGAAGAAGAGTGGACTAACGTCCACTCCTTTCTAGTAAAAATATATCTATCGACTACTAGTATAGCACCATTCTATAAAATATGCAAGAGTATTATTTCGTCTTTCCTTTTGCTACTGAACTCTACTTACTAAAAACATTTTTCCTCCCAATCTATTGTTCTATTATTTTCTCAATGCTAGAGTTTAAAAATTCTTTCGTAATAACCCCCATATAATCATAATATAATGTTCCATCGCGATTGATAAAAAGTGTTCTTGGAATCGAATAAATAAAATAAGTGTTAGTAGCATCTAATTCTAAGTCATAAACGATATCCATGTCATATCCAGATTCTTTTATGAATTTATCCGCTTTCTCTACGGTCTCTCTCATTCCATCTGTTAAATTCACCATAAGAAATTCAACCTCATCCCCATATTGTTGGATTGCCTCTTGAAAATATGGCATTTCTTCTTTACAAGGGCCACACCAACTAGCCCAAAAATTCACGACAACTGGTTTTTTTCCTTGAAAATCCGATAATTTAATTTCTTCTCCATCTTTTCCATAGACGGTAAAATCCATTGCCAGCTCTTCTTCCGTCGTTGTACTAGTTTCTTGTTCTTCTTGTAATTCCTGTTGTTCTTGTTTCTCTACCTGCTTTGATAATTTTTGATATAAAATATTTCCACCTACTAAAAGTGCTGCAAACAATATGATAATTATAATTAATATAATACTATTTTTTTTATTCATATTACCTCCTTCATCACTAGGAATTCTTCTTTATTTCCCAAATATTTCTTCCATTG
>UQVN01000129.1 GCA_900544525.1 uncultured Eubacteriales bacterium | reverse complement strand
GTTATCAAAACGATGAGAAGTATGCTTTGCGTACTTCTCACATTCTTAGGGGATGTCAAATAGAAATACAATCATTTCTATTTGATTTATGCCTTCGATACAAATAATAATAGGCAACCATAGTTTCTGACTGGTTGCCTATTGTTTTATCTCGTATATTGATTTCTCTATTGTTTCCTTACACTTTCTCTAACACCGATTTCCAACGAATCTAAAATAATTAAAGAAATAATAGCTGCCATGTAATTGGAAAATAAATTTCCCCAAAATACAGAATACTCTCTTAAAAAAGATTCGGTTAATAAAATAAAAATATAGCGGAATAACCAAATTCTAAGCACTCCAAGTATCAATGGTATCTTCGTTCTTCCAAGTCCAATCATAGCTCCTTGTACTGCAATGCAAATCCCAAATCCTACAACAGAATAGGTGTAGATATGTAACGCATGATTTGCTACCTCTAATACTTCTGGTACACGAGTAAATAAAATGGTTAAGTGGCTAGAAGCTGGTACAATAATGGAAATAATAAAAACAGCTGTAATAGCAGAGGAAATACATCCTCTATATGCACTTTTCTTTGCTCGCTCAGGGAGTCCTGCACCAATATTCATACTCACCATCGTTGTGACCGCAGAACCAAAAGCTGCTGGTAGATTAAAACAAACACTGGAAATATTATTGGCAATTCCCTGTCCATTTAATACGATAGCCCCATATTTTTGTGTTTCATTATTGATTAAAACAAATCCTAAACTTAACATCATCTGTGTCAACATAGAAGGAATTCCGATTTTAACCAACTTTTTAATGACTGCAATATCAAATTGGAAGCCTTTTAACGTCAACTGCATTCTACCTTTTTGAATGAATAGCTCATGGAACATCCAGATACATACAATAAAATTCGCCATCAGTGATGCAAGAACACATCCAACGACTTCTAAATCCAACCAATAAACAAAAATACAGTTTCCAATGATTTTTAAAATAAGCATAATCACCATTCGGATTAATGGTGCTTCTGGACGACCTGTAGAGTTCATAATTCCATTGTAGATGCTTTCCATAAAAGAAAATGGCAATACAATGGCATAAAGTGAAATATAAAGACGCACATTTTCAGAAATCTCTGGTGTTACGTGCCCACTAATTGGAATAGAAATAAGAGCTAAAATTGGTGCAATACAAATCCCTGCTAAAAAACCAATAACAACGGTCTGTACCGCAATATGTTTCACTCGTTCAAAATTACCGCTTCCAAATGTCTGCCCAATGACCGCCATAGCCGCTACACTGAGTCCTTGTGCAAGTGCTAATACAACCATGATGACTGGCTCTGAAAAAGTAACTGCACTGGCAACAAATGTTCCAGCTACATTGTTGATAAATAATCCATCCGATAAAGGCATTAAAGACTGAACAACACTCATCATTAGCGTTGGTAACGCAAAAAGCCACAGGGTGCGCCACATATTTCCATTGACAATCATATTCCGCCGTTCTTCTTCATCCATTTTTAATAACTTTAATCTTGGCGTTTTATCAGTTTTTCTTTTACTGATTTTTGAATCTTCTTTCATTTTCATTTCCTCATTCTACTACTCTCTATATTCCCACCTCAATAGAATACCTTTTCTCCTCCAATTTTCATTCTGACAAGCAAACTTCTTATTTCCCTTTGAAAGCACCATCTCCTATTATCAAATATTATATTATTATTACACTCAAACACCTTCTATTACATTTTTATTTTTCAAAATCCTCTTGTAAATTATATGGTGTTGACTGATAAACATAATAATTCAACCAATTCGTATAAAGACAGTTGGAATTGGCTCTCCATATGAGTTCTGGAATAATCGAAGGATCGTCATTTTTATAATAATTTTTTGGCACTTCTGGATTTAAATCTCGTTTGACATCTCTACGATACTCCTTATCTAACGTAAGGCGATCGTACTCAGAATGTCCTGTTACAAAAATTCGTTTTCCCCCATCTCCAATAATAATATAGCTTCCTGCTTCCTCACTTTTAGCAATCACTTTTAGATGCTCATTTTTTTCTACCGCCTCTTCATCAATCCCCGTATAACGAGAATGAGGGGCATAAAAAACATCATCCATTCCTCTTGCTAATAACACTTTTCTATGGAGCAATGTATGATGGTATACCCCACTTAATTTCTCTTTCAATAGTTGTTTTTCAATCCCATAATGGTAATAAAGCCCTGCTTGAGCCCCCCAACAAATGTGAAATGTACTAAATACATTTGTCTTTGACCATTCCATAATCATTGTTAGCTCTTCCCAGTAGTTTACTTCTTCAAACGGCATCTGCTCTACTGGTGCCCCCGTAATAATCATCCCATCAAACTTCTGATCCTTAATCTCAGAAAACGTTTTATAATGTTTATTTAAATGAGAAGCAGGTGTATTCTTTGATATATGCGTTTCCATATGACAAAATGTCACGTCAATTTGAAGTGGCGTGTTGGAAAGCATACGAAGCAATTGTAATTCGGTATCCTCTTTCGTTGGCATTAAGTTTAAAATAACAATACTAAGAGGGCGAATATCCTGCGTCATGGCACGATGTTCATCCATAACAAATATATTCTCATCTTCTAATATGGCTTTTGCTGGTAAATCCGTCTGCACTTTAATGGGCATTTTATACTCTCTCCTTCCATTTCCTCACATTTTCAAGCAGTTAGAAAACAAACTTCATTATCTTATAACTGCACATCATTTGTTTTTCCTATATTAAAAAACGAATTTTCCTAATATATAAAAAACTTGTATACAAAATATTCTATTTTATAAGTATACTTCTATTTTCCCCTTGTGCCAAGCCTTATCTTTTGATATACTTCATTTAAGTTTTATAACACTACTTAATTAAAGTAGTAATTATGGGATAGGATAGTGAAAAACAATAAAAAACATAGGAGGATCTATATAATGAGTAACAATTATCATGCTGAAACCAAGTGTATCCACTCTGGTTGGGAACCAAAAAATGGAGAATCCAGACAGATTCCTATTTATCAGTCAACTACATTTAAATACGATTCCGCAGATGAAATGGGCAAGTTGTTTGATTTAGAAGCCAATGGGTATTTTTATTCTCGTCTTCAAAACCCAACCAATGACGCAGTTGCAACAAGAATTGCTGATTTAGAAGGGGGTGTGGGAGCAATGCTCACATCTTCTGGTCAAGCAGCCAATTTATTTGCCATTATCAATATTTGTGAAGCTGGCGATCATTTAATCTGTGCTTCTGAAATTTATGGTGGTACGTTAAATTTAGTAGGGGTTACTTTAAATAAATTTGGTATCGAAAGCACCTTTATCAGTGTCGATTCTACTGATGAAGAAATTCATAATGCATTCCGTCCAAATACAAAACTTATTATTGGAGAATCTGTCTCCAACCCAGCTTTAGCCGTTCTTGATATTGAACGCTTTGCAAACGTAGCACATTCTCATGGAGTTCCACTCATTGTAGATAATACATTTGCAACTCCAATTAATTGCCAACCTTTTAAATGGGGTGCTGATATTGTAACTCATTCTACAACGAAATATATGGATGGTCATGCAGCACAAGTAGGTGGCTGTATCGTAGATAGCGGAAACTTTGATTGGGAAGCTCATGCCGATAAATTCCCAGGGCTTACCACCCCTGATGAATCATATCATGGCATTGTTTACACAAAGAAATTTGGGAAATTAGCTTATATTACAAAAGCGACTTCTCAATTAATGCGTGATCTTGGCTCTACCCCATCTCCACTTAGCACATTTTTGCTTGGTATGAGCTTAGAAAGCCTTCCTCTTCGTGTAGAACGTCACTGTTCTAACGCATTGGCAGTTGCTACATATTTAAAAAATCATGAGAAAATCGCCTCTGTTAATTGTCCTGCATTAGAAGGAGACAAATACTATTCACTAGCAAAAAAATATATGCCAAATGGTGTTTGTGGGGTTATTTCTGCTGAATTAAAAGGGGGAAGAGAGTCTGCTGTTCGCTTTTTGGATAGCTTAAAACTCGCTTCGATTGCAACTCATGTAGCAGATGCAAAAACTTGCGTTCTTCATCCAGCAAGCCATACGCATCGCCAGTTGACAGATGAACAATTAGTAGAAGCAGGCATCTCCACTGGACTCATTCGACTTTCTATTGGATTAGAACATGTTGAAGATTTACTTGCAGACATTAAACAAGCATTAGAACAGGCTTAGCTATAAAAGTGATTATGTTTGTATCACTATTAAAATAGAGAAAATTATTACTGACAACCTCTTCCATTATAAAAAGACATCTAGCCCTTCTCCTAGATGTCTTTTTCTATAAACACTTAATTTTTTTCTTTCTCAATCCTTATGCGATACTTGAAAATTATTTCGATATTCAGTAGGAGATACTCCACAAAGGTTTTTAAATATTTTTAAAAAATGCTTATCATTTTCATAACCAACCTTTTTGCTAATGTCTTGTATTTTCCACTCCGTATTTTCCAATAATTCTTTTGCCGCCTCTATTCTGATATCTTTTAAATAATTTACAAAATTCACTCCTGTATAGTCCTTGAACGCAATAGAAAATAAAGAATAGTTCATAGATACATAATTGGAAACGATAGCCATATTTAAATCCTTTTGATAATTTTTTTGTATGTATTCTATGGCTTCTCTTATCTTTCTTTTACTCTGATCATTAATAAATTGCTCGGATAAACAATTAGAAAAATCTGTAAACCATTCTTGTAAATATTCCAAATATTCTTTGGAACAATTCCATAACAATGGATTTTCATACTTTAGAAGTTTTTTCTGTTCTTCTGGAATCATTTTTCGATAGCCATCCACTAATTTTTTTTGTATTTGCTCTGTTATCATCAAAATATCTTTTCCAACTACTTTTCCATGCTGTGCTTCAAAATACAAATTCATCAGCTGTCCAATAGCATACTCTTGTTCCTTTGTTGTGAATTGTTGTACAAACTGCTCAATAAATTTCCATTTTTCTTTTTCTTCAAGCTTCTTACCATCTTGTTTTATGGATGTGTACACGAGCCGTCTTTTATTCCTAATAAAAGCTTCCATCCTACTTTTTTTTGCTTCCTCATAGGCTTTGACACAATCTTGAAATAGAACATAGAAGGAGCTCACTCCGATTCCAAAAGATTCTTCTTGTTCTAGCCATTCGATATAATCTTTTTCCTTTAAAAAGACAACATCTTGTCCTTGCATATTTTCTAATAAAATCCCTCCCATACAATGCAATTGACCATGGGCTCCTACTAATACCCGATAGGCTTCTCTATCAAAAATATCTCCATATTGCTCTTCTTTTTTCTTCCACTCTTCTTCTGATATTTCCGATAGCAAAAAATATTTCATTTGATTATGAAGAATATCAACTGCCTCTTTTTGCTTTATCACATTTTCTCTTTGTTTCTCCTCTAAAAGCTGTAAGAGTTCTTCTATTTTTTCTCTCTTTACTGGCTTTAGGATATAGTCAAATACTCCTTGTTTTAACATTTCTACCGCATAATTAAAATCATCATATCCACTAATTACAACAATATCTGATTGATATCCTAACTCTTTTATCTTTTGTACGAATTCGATTCCATCCATTTTAGGCATCCTAATATCCGTAAAAATCGTATCAATCTGCTGTTTTTCTAAAATCTCTAAAGCTTCTACTCCATTTCTACACTCAATAATCTGATCAATCGGAGTTTCACTTCTTGATGCCATAACAGCAATTCCTTTTCGTATCATTTTCTCATCTTCTACAATTAACAGTGTCTGCAAAGAAATCTCTCCTTTTTACTCACGCATGGGCAATAAAACTCTTACTTTTGTAAAACATCCTTCTTTGGAATAAAATTCCAATCCGTATTGCTCTCCAAATTGTTTTTGTATTCTATCCTGCACATTTTTTAATCCAATTCCATTTCCATCTCCACACTTACTATCTGTCTCTCCCTTTATTTTTCTTTCTAACAATTGCTTTTGCTCTTCACTCATTCCAACCCCTGAGTCCGTAATCGCAATTTCAAAGTCGTTTCCATGACGAATCGAACGAATATAAATTGTGGCATCCTCTTCTGCATCAACAATTCCATGATAAATAGCATTCTCTACAATTGGCTGTAATGACATTTTGGGTATTTTTTGTTCATAAATACTATCTTCAATTTTAATACAAAGTAAAATGGTAAAATCATAGCGTAAATTCATTAATTGAATATAGTTTTTAATGTAAACAATTTCTTCTTTAATGCTAACATTTCCAGATACCCATTTCATATTATATCGGAGCAATTCTCCTAACGATGTGATAGCATCTGAGATTTCATATTTTTCATCAATCTCTGCCATCATCTTAATGGATTCCAAAACATTGTAAATAAAGTGTGCATTGATTTGATTTTGTAGTGCTTTAATCTCTGTATTTTTTATTAAAATCTCATGCTCTATATTTTCTTTCATAAGAACTTGTATTTTATCAAGCATTCGATTCACTTGTCGTCCTAACTCACCCATTTCATCACTACTAATAGGTTCTACTCTCTGATTCAAATCTCCCTTTTGAACAACTCGCACAACTTTTAATACTTCATAAAATTGCTTCAATACGGAACGCACCACCAATTTAATAAAAAATGCCACAAAAAAGAAACTCAACATCATAATGGTAATGATTTGAAGTTGGAGAAAAATCATTTCCTTATATTCTCTCTCCATATTAACAACTCGAATATAGGTTCCATCTAATTCTTCCACTGGTTCGATGACGAGAACTACTTTTTCTCCATCTAATTTTGTGTTGATGACCTCTGTCTTCGTAACATTTTTAACCAAAGGTAAAATATCTTTCTTATTCATTTCCCAGTTAAAGTCCGATGATTGCTCTGCAATTATTTTATTGTCTTCTGATAAAAAACAACTAAAACTATTTTCTTTTTTTGTATAGAGATCAAAGAAGTTTTCCTCCATAGCGATAACCACTTCTGCAGTTCCAATTTTCTCTCCAAAATCATCCCAAATCACTCGTATTAACCCCATTAAATGTCTTTTATTATCTTCTGATACCATATAATCAGCATAATCTAAATGCCAAGATTCTATATTTTTTTCTGTACTCCATGAAAATAAATTCAGCCTTTCTTGATGATATAAAATAGGTGACATTTCTGGAAATTCATTATTTTCCGCATATACCCTTACTTGATATAAGTATGGATTACTGTTTACAAGTGCCTCGAGAATTGGCATATATTCTTTATGAAATTGTATATACCGCTCCGTTGGTATCTCATCATCTTCTTTTAACTCAGTCAGAAATCTTTTTAGCTCTTGATTTTCGCTAAAAACTTGCGCTGTCATATTTCCTAACTCCATCACTTTTTGAAACGAGGATTTTTCTTTTAAAACATCGCTTTTCACTTCTAAAATTTTTTCTTGAATCATCGTATTATATCGATATTGAAAAAAAATTATGGTATAGATAAGAATCGGAATTAAAACTAATACTAAAATAATAAGAGTAATTTTTTGATTTAGACCCATTTTATCAAATTTTTGCTTTATTTTCTTCATTCTTTTATCCCAAGTTTTTCTTTATTTTTCTGAATTAATTCCGTGGCTGCTTCTTCAAAATCATGGTATCCTATCTTATTTCTCTCTTCTTTATATTGTTCCACTCTTAAATCAAACGCTTCTTCGCTTGGTGCCAATAATAAGTCAATTAACGCATCCGACCATATTTGATTTAATTTATGATAGATTGCTGACATTTCCATATCATCTCCAAAGTCCAATTCATACTGTCCTGTATAGGCTGCATATGGATTCGTCCATTCATAGAGCTGTCTAATATAGTCAGCCTCATAGGATATGGCTTCCATTTGCATTTCACCACTTTGAACCATCCAGTAAGTATCATCTGCCCCGTATATCGAATCGTATTCTTCCCTATCCGTATTCAGAACATCTGCTACTTCTTGATTTATCACTGCTCTCTGATCCATCATATGGTACATAGTTCCTTCTTCTCCCAGATAAATCAACTTCTGTCCTTCTTCGCTCAACATATAGTTCAATAACTCCAATGCCTTTTTTGGATACTTACAGTTTTTTGAAATATAAGTGACTGTCCATCCATTAATCCCTGGAACAGAAAGCACAGGATCCTCTCCTTTTGAATTTCTAGGGCCTTCCACTGCAATATAAATCCTATCTGGATTTTCTTTATATATTTTCTTTTCTTGCTCCTCAATATCTGTATTTTGATAAAAAAGGCAAAAATATCTTCCATCCACCAATTTTTCGGATAACTGCATACGGTTATCAATAAATATTTCAGGATTTAGATACCCTTCTTCTCCAAGCTGGCGAAAAACTTTTAACCAGTTTAAATATTCTTGATCGGTATTTCTATCATAATACTTCCCATCTTTTTCATAAGGCACGGCAAGAAAATTTTGTAACCAAATATCAAAAGAATTGCTTCCTCTTTCTGAAAATTGGTCTGATCCAATTGGAATCAGTGGTTTCCCATTGACTTCTGGAAACATTTCCTTTGCCTTTTTTACGGCTGCTACAAAACCTTCCGGAGTTGTCATATCTGGACTACCAATTGCTTCATAAATATCCTTTCTCACTAAGAAATTTTGATGAGAAGAGATTTTCTCCTTATTTTCTTGAAAATCCGTCCAAGAATACGAATAATTAGGATATCCATATAAATTACCATCCTCTTTTGTATACCATTTCACACTTTCCTCATCCGCTATTTCAAAAAATCCGGTGTGATAAGTTTCCTCTAATTGCTGATAAGAATATACTTTATCTTTTTCTATCATCTCTTGATTCTCACACTCCCACCAACCGAGAGTGATCAAATCTGGTAATGTATCGGAATTAATCATAGAGTTTAATTTTTCGGATTCATCTCCTTTTGGTACAACAAACTCTACATTCACCCCAATTTTTTCTGATATTTTTTTCGATACAATATTTTTTCCCCATTCTGTATCGAACCACGAATAGTTAATATACCATTTTAATGTCACTTTATCTTCTACAATCTCTTTTTTACTATCCTTTTTTATAAAAAGTAATAGGAGTATTATTAAAATACTTCCAACTAAAAAAAGA
>UQVN01000128.1 GCA_900544525.1 uncultured Eubacteriales bacterium | reverse complement strand
ATCATATTTTTTTATTTTCTAATAGTTGTTTATCAAAATATTAGAAACCATGAGAAACACGCTATACAAGTTTCTCACGTTCTCGGACAGTCGCCCTATATGAGCATAAATGTTCCCCCATGGCTCATTGTCTTTGCGTAAATCAAAATGAGCCAAGTAAAATTTAAAATTTTACTTGGCTCATCAATATTTATTTCTTAAGATTATTAGTATTTTATTTAAAATCCGTACGGAGGATTTTGAATTTCTCCTCGAAGACGTTACCTTAGCAGTTTGCTCGATTCAGGCACCCTTACGGCACATAGAAGGTTCTACTTAGTGCTGCTCCATTCCTGACCTGACACGGTTCATAGATTCCTATTGCGTAAGACCCAAACGTCAACGCCACTTACTAAGGGCTGCTCCTCAATCGGAAACCCTCGATCACTCCATCACCCTTGCTGTAGCGGATTGCAAGTACAGGGCACCGCTAGTTCCCCGGCTAGTACGGAAACTTTATGACATAAGTTTGATACTTGGTCTTCTTTTTTCAAAAGACTGTGCTCTTTAGTATAACCTTTTTTCTTCTATTTGTCAAACAAAAGTGAGTTCTTTTTTTCTTCTTTTTCTTGCTTTTTCTTCTCTCGAACCATTTGAAAGAAATCTTTCATCAAAACAGAACATTCTTCTTCTAATACGCCTTTTACAATTTCGGTTTGATGATTAAAACGCTCCATCTGTAAAAGATTAATAATCGATCCTGCACATCCAGCTTTTGGATTCATCGTCCCGATTACAACTTTTGGAATCCGAGCTTGTACAATAGCTCCCGCACACATTTGACATGGCTCTAATGTCACATACATAGTACATCCTTCTAATCGCCAGTCACCAAGCACTTTACTAGCCTTTTTCATAGCAAGCAATTCCGCATGAGCTAGTGTTGTCTTCATCTTATTTCGCTTATTATATCCTCTTGCAATAATTCTGTCTTCATAAACGATAACACATCCAATGGGAACATCTCCAATATCCTTTGCTTTTTTTGCCTGCTTAATTGCCTCTTTCATATAGATTTCATCTTGTATCATATTGATAATTTCATTTCCTTTCTCTTTACAATTCTCCACTACTCCTTTTCTTCTCTTCATTATATCGAAAAGAAGTACAAAGAACAATAATTCTATGGTACAAACGATACAAATGAACTATAATGGAAATAAGAAACAAATAAATTTACGATTCGAAAGGGAGGCATTATGAATATTTACGGCTTTCAGAAATCAACTCTTCTCGATTATCCAGAACATCTTGCAGCAACCATCTTTACTGGCAACTGTAATTTTTGTTGTCCTTTTTGCCACAACGGAGGATTAGTTCTTCATTGTAATACCCTTTCTAAAATCTCTGAAACAGAAGTCATTGACTATTTAAAAAAGAGAAAAAATATTTTAGAAGGGGTTTGTATCACAGGAGGAGAGCCAACGCTTCAAAAAGATCTGGCTGACTTTATTTATCAAATCAAGGAATTAGGATATCGAGTAAAATTAGATACCAATGGATATGAGCCATACATATTACAATCACTACTAGAACAAAATTTATTGGACTATGTAGCAATGGACATTAAAAACAGTCCACAAAATTATGCAAAAACCGCAGGATTATCCACAATAACTTTTGAAAACATCGATTACTCTGTTAATATTCTGAAAAACACAGCGATAGACTACGAATTTCGCACTACGGTTATCCAAGAATTCCATACTCTTGACGATATTTTAAAAATCGGTAATTGGTTAAAAGGAGACTCTTTTTACTACTTACAAAGCTATCAAGATTCTCCAGATTTAATACAACAAGGCTATCATGCCCATGACACAAAAACTTTATTTGAATTTTATTCCGCAGTAAAAAAATTCCTTCCAAATACGTTTTTAAGAGGAATCGACACAGAACAGTTTATAAAAGAATAGTAAAACTCAAAAACTTTTTTAAAATTCCGTTCAACGAGAGGAGATATGGAATATGAATTTTTCAACAACCACAAAGCGCTTAATTTTGAAAACAGAAACTGAAATGGCATGGCATAAAATTTTAGAATTTTATGAAGAAAATAAAAAACATTTAGAACCAGTAGAACCTACTCGTGATATCCATTTTTATACGCCTACTTATCAGCTTCAGACACTCTCCATTGAACATCAGCTTATGAAAAGTAAAACGTATTTAAGACTTTGGATCTATTTAAAAGAAAATCCTCAGAATATGATAGGAACGATTTGTTTCTCTGATATTTTTCATGAAACAGCCTATTTAGGATATAAAATGGACTACCGATTTTTAAAACAAGGATATTGTTATGAAGCCTGCAAACATGGCATGGATATTATCCAATCTCAATATGATGTCTCCAAAATAAAAGCCTATGTCCTTCCTTCTAATTTGGCTTCCATTCATCTATTAGAAAAGCTACAATTCCACCGAGCTCATAGAGATTTTAAAACCTCTTCCATCTATGGAGAAGAGCAGTCTATGCTATTATACGAATACAGAAAATTAAAAAATAATGAAAACCAATAATAAAAAAGAGCGACTGCAAAAAGATTTGTTTTAAAAACCCTTCTTTTTGTAATCGCTCTTTTTGTTTTGTCCTACGAAACTATGATTGTATCCTTCTATTTTAGCAAACAATAGCTACACTAATGGAGCAATCCAATATCCAAAAGTTCCTGTTTTCATCTTACTTGCTTCTACAGGGATAAACTCCTTAAATCCAAACTGTGTTGCCATATATTTTTCTTGATTCGTATACACTCCTGGCACTCCTAATACATTTTCTACTTCTTTCTCTCTCCTTCGAATTCGCCCTAATACAATGTATTGATGCTCATAATACCCATGAACTAAAAAACTATTACTTCCATAGTGCCAATTGCTGATTTCTAATTTTCCAATGTCTTGTGGATGAATACGAGCCATTTCTAAAATATGAGGGTGATTTGGATACTCTATCTTTTGGCTCTCATTCAACAATGCCCTTGTACGATCAATTTCCTTTGGAGTTTCTTGTTGTTCTTCCTGTTGTTGTGGAAAATTTATCCTATCCCTTGCTTTTTCCTCTGCTTTCTGATACTCTAGATCTGTTTGTCTCGTTTCTTGCGTCTCCTTTTGCTGGACAACTGACATTTTTTCTTGATCTTTTCCATGATAAATAGATTGTAATCCTAAAAAAATCTCATGATCCAGAATTAAACCAGGAATTTCTATAATTTTTTCACTTTGTCCGGAATTTTCAACATTTTTTGTAATATTTTTACGCTCTATGTATTTGCTTTCTATATTATTATCAATATTTTGTCCTATCACCAAAGAATCTCCTGATTTTTCCAATTCTTTCTCATCCTCGTAATTTTCTGATTTTTTTTGTAACGGTGATACTTCCATACGACGACTTTCTACTTCTACTGGAGAAATCGAAGAATCGATAGAAGAGTTTTCCTGTTCTTTTACGAATACTTGAGACTGACGAGATGCTTGTTCTTTTGGAGATGACTCACTCATTCCTAACGGATATTCAGAATCCATTGGAACATTTAAATCTCTTCGTGAATACAAACGTTCCTCTGTTTGACTCTGATTTTCTATTCCTTCCACCTGTTCCCTCGGAATGTTTTCTTTTTCTTCTTCTATTTTTTGCTCTGGCTCTTGCTCTTCAACCGTTGGCTTTCTCAACTCCGCATTATTTCTAACACTTTCTGTATTCTTTTCCTCATTTTCTTTTATCAAAATAGGCTCTACCTTTTGTATTGGTGTTTGTAACGCTTTTTCTTCTGGTTCCTTTTTTTCTTCGTTTACCTTACTAGGCGTTTTTCCTGTTCCTTGTTCTTGCTTTCTATCGGTTTCTAACTTTCCAATGGCGATTGGATTATCATCCCATTCTGTTCCATAGGCTAACTCCCCATTATAATAGAGAATCACTCCGCCCATTCGTTCAAATGGAATGGAACTTTGAAACATATTTTTCTCATCTGTTTCTTTTCGAAACTCACTTTCTTCTTCATAAAATCGCATCGTCCCACCAAGAACACCGACTAATTTACCACTTTCATGATAATAAAAATATACTTGAAAATCCTTATCTTTTAAGCATTTGGGATCTTGTGCATGAACAAGTAACTTTAATTTTCCCTTTCGGATATCTATCTTTACATAACCTGCATTCTCACCTTTTCTTCCACGTTCATACTTATATAAATAAGATACAATTCTTCGATAATCGGTCATCTTTCTCCTCCTCTATATCCATAAATCTCTTCACGACTAGCATAAGGTTACTTCCATTTCATTCTAATTTATGTGACAAGAAAAGAAATTATGCCTTCTATCAGTGCTTTTTATGTTGCAAGATAAGGCATTAAATCTTGTGCGATTGCGTCTATTATTTAATAAAAATGGAGCCAACAACTATTGACTCCATTTTATTTCCAATTATTATATTCTTCTATTTTGTTTCATGAATCTCACAAAGAGCATCACTTAGCTTAGCAAATTCCTCTAATGTCAACGCTTCTCCACGAACTGTGGCTTTTAACCCAATGGATTCAATTGCTTTTACAATTTCTTCTTTGCTAAAAGAAAGATCTTGTGCATTATTTAATCCATTTTGTAATGTTTTTCTTCTTTGATTAAAAGAAGCTCGAATAATACGGAACATTAATTTCTCATCTTTTACCTGAACTGGTGGCTCTTGATGTCTTGTCAAGCGGATAACTGCAGAACCAACATTCGGTCTTGGAATAAAGCAATTGGGTGGTACATTGGCAATGATATATGGTTCAGCATAATACTGTACTGCCAAAGATAACGCACCATAGTCCTTTGTTCCTGGCCCTACCTGCATACGATCTGCTACTTCTTTTTGCACCATAACCGTAATATTATCGATTGGAACTCCACTTTCAAATAACCCCATAATAATTGGAGTTGTAATATAATATGGTAAATTAGCTACTACTTTAATTGGCTTCCCATTATTATACTTATTTGCGATTTCATTCATGTCCACTTTTAAAATATCATTGTTTAACACTTCTACATTATCATATGGTGCTAATGTCTCCTCTAAAATTGGAAGAAGTTTTGTATCAATTTCCACAGCTAACACTTGTCTTGCACGTTCTGCTAAATATTGTGTCATCGTTCCAATTCCTGGACCAATTTCCAGTACAAAATCATCTTTTGTCACATTAGCTCCATCCATGATTTTTGTTAACACGTGATCATCGATTAAAAAGTTTTGTCCGAATTTTTTTTGAAATCCGAACTGATATTTTTGAATGATCTCAATCGTCTTTTTTGGATTACTTAATTTCTCCATAACTACCTCATTTTCATTTCATACGATATAATGCTTTTGCATTTTTATAGGTGGTTTCAATGACTTCTTCATAACTAATATCCTTAATTCTAGCAATTTCTTTTGCCACATGAGGTAAATTTAAAGAAGAATTTCTCTTTCCTCTATTTGGCTCAGGTGCTAAATATGGACAATCAGTTTCTAACACAATTCTTTCTAAAGGAATTTCTTTCACTGCTTCTTTTAATTTTTTTGCATTATTAAAAGTAACAACGCCTCCCACTCCAATATAAAAATTCATATTTAAAATTTCTTGTGCAACTTCCTTAGAATAAGAAAAGCAGTGTACAACACCACCGATCTCTTCCACATAAGCCTCTCTCATTAAATCCAATGTATCTTTTGCTGCATCTCTACTATGGATAATAACAGGAAGTTTTAATTCTCTTGCTAATGCCATTTGTTTCATAAACCAAATTTTTTGAATTTCCTTATCTGGCTCACGATAGTGATAGTCTAATCCAATTTCCCCTATTGCAACAATCTTATCTTCCATTGCAAACTGACGGAGTTGCATAATATCGGCAGATGTCATTTCTCCAACCTCATTTGGATGAACTCCAACTGCCCCATAAACATTTGGGAATCTTTTTGTAAGCTCAACGGTATTTTGTGATGTTTTAATATCAGCTCCTACATTAACAACATAAGCGATGTCATTAAAAGGGAAACTATCAAGAAGTTCATCACGATCTGTATCAAATGCTTCATCATCATAATGTGCATGACTGTCAAATATCATTATTTTTACCTCCGTTTAGAAAACATATATCTTCAGCTGATAGTAGATTTTCCGACTCTACTATAGCATAAATCCATAGAGAAAGCAAAAACTTCATTTTCCCCTTGCTTAATCGATCCTTATCAGAGTATAATTTTTCTAGTAGCAAATACATATAAGAAAGGAGATTCTTTCATGAATCAGGATTTTATTACATTTACAATTGAAAAGAAAAAAAATATTGCATTAATTGCCCATGACAATGAAAAACCAAAGTTAATTCAATGGTGCAAAGATCATTATGATATATTAAAACAACACAATTTATATGGAACAGGTACTACTTCCCGCATGATTACAGATCAAGCTAACTTAACAGTAAAAGGCTATAATAGCGGTCCTTTAGGTGGCGATCAACAAATCGGAGCAAAAATCGTAGAAGGGATTATCGACTTTATTATCTTCTTCTCGGATCCATTAACAGCTCAACCTCATGACCCAGATGTAAAAGCTCTTATGAGAATTGCCCAAGTATATGATATTCCTATGGCAATTAATAAAGCAACGGCTGATTTCTTATTAACTTCCATTTATATGGATAAAACTTATGAACATCAAGTGATCAACTTCCAAAAAAATGTGAAAGAGCGTGCAGAAACTTTATAACAATAAGAAATGGGGAATTCATATGAGAGTAATTGACTGTCATTGTGATACATTGACCGCTCTATTTTATCAAAATGAAAAAGATAAAAATCTGAGCCTTCGTAATAATAACTTACACTTAGACCTAGAAAGAATGAGCAAAAGCCAATATGTATTACAAAACTTTGCTATCTTTCTTGATACCAAAAATACAAAACATCCTTTTTGGGAATGCCTAAACGTAATTGATTTTTATTATGAACAGTTAAAGGAAAATGAAGATATCATTTCTCCTGCCTATTGTTTTCAAGATATTATTGATAATATGGCAAATGAAAAATTATCCGCTATGTTGACATTAGAAGATGGGGGAATTTTGGAAGGTAGTCTTTCAAATCTTAGAAATTTATATCGTCTTGGAGTCCGAATGATTACCCTTACTTGGAATTATGAAAATTCCATTGCAGGCCCTGCACTTTTCTATGATAAAGCAGGAACACCAAATCCTTATAAAAGAAATGCTTTAGGTGGACTCACTGATTTCGGAAAAGAAGTGCTCGATGAAATGGAAAAGCTAGGGATTATCATTGATGTATCCCATCTTTCCGATCAAGGATTTTTTGATGTACTGAATCATACAAAAAAACCGTTTATTGCAAGCCATTCTAACAGTGCTTCTATCTGCTCCATCTGCAGAAATTTAACCGATCCGATGTTAAAAGCTCTTGGGGAACGTGGCGGAATCACAGGCCTCAATTTCTGCGAGGATTTTATAACGGAAAATTCTTCACTGGCTCATAATCCAAAAGAATTAGAAGAAAAATTAATTGCCCATGCCCATCATATCGTTAATGTGGCAGGTATCGAAGCGTTAGCCCTTGGCTCCGATTTTGATGGAATCTCTGGAAACGCATGGTTGCAAGATGTAAGCCACATGGAACATCTTTATGATAGTTTACAAAAAAGTGGATTCTCTTCTCTCGATCTTGATAAGATTTTCTATCAAAATGTACTTCGTATCTATCAGGATATTTTATAAATAGTGAAAACAATAGGAAGCCAAATTTCCTATCCAACAACAAGAATCACGCAAATAAAAATAGGGCTGTTATAACAGCCCTATTTTACGCTTATGAATTTATCTTTTTTACTTCTTCTTCCTACATTCTTTTTCACAAGAATTACATGAAATTCCAAACTCTTTACATCGTCTCTCCTTTTTCATTCCAATGGTACCAACTTTTCTAAAAAAGCTCTGGGGAAGTCCAAACACAAGTACAATACCAAGTACAATGGCAATAGCAACTTTCATGGCAGACATTCCTGTTGTCAACGCCTCTCTTAGATCATTTACAACCATATGATAAGAGGTCATACAAATACCCGCTCCTGGGACGAGCGGAAAAATACCTGCGATCAAAAATATCGTTACCGGACAGTGCTTTCTCACAGCAAAAATTCTCGATAATAATACAATGACAACCGCTGATGCCAATGCACCAAAAAAACTTCCTGCGATCATTTTAACAAGTAAATAGACGAACCAACCCACGCCTCCTGTAATACCACACCATGGATAATATTGCTTTGGAACTCCATAGATTAAGGAAAATGCAATACTTCCAATGGTAGCTCCCATTACTTGTATAACAAAGGACATCATAAAATATTTCCTCCTAATAAATGATGATACATCAAAAATACAAATCCAATTCCCATGGCAATACTAAAGAAAACTAAAACGGCATCTAACATTCGAACCGCTCCTGAAATATAGTCTCCATCCGCAAAATCTCGGATAGAGTTTGTAAACGGAACTCCAGGAACTAATGGCATAATCGAACCTGCAATCATAGCATCCATATGTTGTCCAATTTGAAAATAATAAGAAATCAAACAAACAACCGTTAAAAGGATTCCTCCACATAAATTTCCTGTTATTTTTGACATTCGGTTTCGATTAATATAAATCGTAAACACATAATATAAAACCCCTGCCACTGCTGCTGTTAACGCATCCAAATAGTTTCCATTAAACAAGAAACAAAACGCACCGCATCCAATGCCTGATGCCATAATTTTTGCAATATTTGATTTTTCTGGAATATTTTGAATTTCTTTTAATTGCTGTTCTACTTCTTCAATTGTATATTTCCCCTGTTCGATTTCTCTTGAAAGTTGATTCACTGCTGCAACTCGTCCCAAATGAGAACCACCAACAGGTAAATGTTTCACTTTTGCAAAATAGGGATCGGTTGTACTCCCTGCCGTTAGAAAAATACCATTGGTGAGCGTAAAAACACTACAAGATTTTATCCCATAATAATGACAAATTCGATACACTGTCTCTTCCACTCGAAAAATTTCTGCTCCATTTTTCAATAAAATGCATCCTGCCTCTAAGGCAACATCTAACACCATGCGATCTTCATTCATTCTCTTCTTACTGAACTCCCTTTCCATTTATGATCTCTTCTTTGATTTTCTGTTGTTATTGTAACAAAAATAGCCAAAAATGGATAGACTCCCTATTAGAAATTTCCCTATCTTCAAAAACATATCCTTGCAACTCTTTCAATATAGTATAATAAATA
>UQVN01000127.1 GCA_900544525.1 uncultured Eubacteriales bacterium | reverse complement strand
TAAATTTATAAAAGGGGAAATGCAGATGATGAAAAATTTAAAATTTCATAAGATTGTTATGGCAACAAAAAGGAAATGGATTCCAGCACTTCCAACTATTTTTGTTTCCATTTTTTTATTTTTGACGATATTACCATTATTTGGTATTCAGTATGTCATTATGTGTTCCTTTCTAGCACTTTTTTTCCGAACGAGACATTTACAAGACTTTCGTCCAAGAGTGCTTGTTAAAACAGGAATCATTATGTTGCTGGTTTGCTTTTTCGCATTTTTAGCAACAAGAAATCTCGCTCTTTGCATAGTATTGAACTTTTTTGTTCCATTTTTCATTGCAGGACTTTTAACGAATAAGTTTAATCCAAAAGCATATTTTGTCTATGGTATGGAATTTGTCTTTTTGCAACTCATGCCCATAAAGTTAGACCAGCTTCCAATCCAAGCTCTTTGTCTTATCTATGGATACACGATTGTTGTATTTTCACTTTATCTTTATTCCAGACTGATTAAAAGAAAACGTCATTATGGAACCGTTCGAAAAGGAATGAAAACCCTTTCTATCCAGTTTAAGAAATTGATAAATAACGAAGATTTCCAAACAGAAATCTCTTCTTTAAGTCAGATGATGTATCATATGAATCATGTTATTTACTCCTCTAGAAATTATAATTATCTTGCAACAGGATATGGGAAAGTAAACTATTACTTTATGTTGATTTTCCAAAGATTTCATTATATTTTCCACAATTTTTCCAGAGAAGAATTATTTAAAACGGATGAAGATTATGCTTATTTTCAAACATTAAGCGAACTTTTTTTATGTATCGAAAAAAACTTAAATCAAGAGGATAATGATGACCTCATTCAATCGCTCAATCAATTTATGGAAGAACACACACTCTCTTCATCCAAAGCAAATGAAGCGATGCAAGAGTGTTTATCGATTTTAAACTATGCCCTTTTTACCATTACACTTGTATCCAATGAACGCCCTGAAAAAGATTGGAAAGTCCCAGCCTCTAGCAATCCAATTAAAAATATTCGTCTATTGTTTTCCTTAGATCGGTTTCAGATTCGCTTTGCTTTACGACTAGCTGTTGTCTTATGTATCTCTTTTGCTTTTTCTTATGGAACAGGCTTTAATCATTCTTATTGGTATCCAATGAGCGCCTTTTTAATGCTTATGCCTTATTCAGAAGAAAGCACTATGAAAATCAACAATCGTATTTTAGGAACCATGGCAGGACTTTGCATTGTTTTCTTTTTAATGGGTATTTTTAAAAGTTTTGCCAGCCACCTTATTATTATTATCATTATGACTTGTTTTATGTATGCAGCTCCCATTACTTCATGGACTATGACTATGTACACAACTTGTTATGGTATGGCATTAACAACGCTAGCACTGGACCGAAAAGAAGCCATTTTACTTCGACTCCTTTATGTTGCTCTTGCAGCTATTACTACATGGCTTGCCAACCATTTTCTCCTACCAAATACGGCAGAATCGGAATTTAAAAATAGCGTTGGCTCTTTATTTGATATTGATATTAAATTAATTCGTGAACTTCAAAAATGGAAAACAAAAGAAGTCGATATGGATGTATTCCGCAATTTAATTGTTCATTCTCACTTAATATCCAATGAGATTCAATCTTATATTAATACTCATTTAACAAAGGAAGAACAAGACTTTTATTCTCAACTTCTTCCATTAAACCAGAAACTGATTTCCGAAATGGAACAATTAAATTCTTATTTAAGACACCATAAAGAACTAATTGATTTTACAGACAATCTTCTATTAGAACAACTGTTTTCCAACTTAGAAGATGCAACAAAGCGCATCTGTTTTAGTTATACAAGCAATCAACTTACCAGTTTCGTTATGCCAACAAAAAATTTACATACTTATGGAACGCTTGATGACAACTTATACTTTAACGATTTGGCGTTTAATTGTATTAAAAGCATTGAAGAATTAACTAACTTATCAACAAAAGCTCCTTTACAAGAGCTACAACGATAAGACTGAATACAAAAAAGCCATAGAACAAACATTGTTCTATGGCTTTTTTATTTGCGTGAAAGCAACGAGTCAAGTAGTGTGTTTTTCATCGTTTACATGAGGCAACGAGTCAAGTATGGCAAATCCATCTTCTCCAAATGATAGGTACTTTTTATTGTACCTGTCCACTCTGGGGATAAATTAGAATGGATATAAAAAGAATCCATTCCCACCTGATTTGCACCTAAAATATCTGTATTCTCATCATTCCCTATCATAAGACACGTATCTTTTTTCAAACCATATTGCTTAAAAAGCATTTCAAAAAACTTTTGATCTGGCTTTTTACAGCCTTTTGTGGAAGAAATGAAAATTCCATCAAAAAGAGCTTTGATTCCTAGCTGTTCTAGCTCCGGCATCGTAAAAATTTCTTGTGCATTAGAGAGCAAATAAACTCCCTTTTTTTGTTCTCTTAAACTCTGTAATAACTGCTTTGCTCCGTCATAGAGCCGAATATATTCTGTAGATAATGTTCGAAACTTTCTTCCTGCTTCTACACTTAAAGAAAGATCCGCAAGAATCCCCTTTTTCAAAAACATATCTTGGAATACAAATTCTAGCTGTACTTCTGGATAGGCCTCATGAGAGTAGGTCGTTTCCTTTTCCTTTACAAGATTTTCATAGGTCTGTTTCAACTCTTCTTTTGTATAAATAGCCCCATGCTCCCGATAAAATTCTGCTAACGCTTCCCATAATGACTCTTTTTGTTCCTCTGTATGAATATCCACTAACGTACCATACAGATCAAAAATATAGTTTTTATATTGTTTTACATTCTCCATTGATATCCTCTTTTTTTACTATCATTTTATCTTTTGAACTTTTTTCATTGTAAAACAAATATTTCCTTCTTTCAATCCTTTTCTTTACAATTCTTCTCCATTTGTTTGAATAATATTTTGATACCAGTAAAAACTATCTTTTTTAATTCTTTTACATTCTTTTACATCAAAATCATCCCGATCTACATAAATAAAACCATAACGTTTTTTGAATCCTTGATGAGAGCTTAATAAATCCATCACTGACCATGGACAATATCCAAAAAGTTCGACTCCATCTTCAATGGCTAATTCACAGGCTTTTAAATGTTCTCTAATGTAATCAATTCGATACTCATCATGTACTTTTCCATCTTCTGTTAAGACATCTACAGCACCTAAACCATTTTCCATAATGATAATTGGAAGACGATAACGTTGATAATAATCATTTAATACAATGCGAAGTCCCATTGGATCAATTTGTGCCCCATATTCACTGGCATTTAAATTTGTATTTTTTTCATCTCTACAATAACCATACTGGTCAAAATCCACTTCATTGCCTCGATACACACGGCTACCAATTGGATGTTCCTCATCCGCTGGCAAATAACTTGTACAAAGGGTACGGTAATAATTTACCCCAAGAAAATCCATTTTCGCGCCTTTTAGAATCTTTTTATCCTCTTCTTCCATATAAGGTACGATATTTCTTTCTTTTAGATAACGCATATAATATCCTGGATATTCTCCATAGACATACATATCCAGACAGTAGTTTGTTTTAAACCAATCGTTCATTTTGGCAGACCATACATCTTTTGGCTTATTTGTCAATGGATACGTACAAGTAGAAGAAATGGCTGTCCCAATCTTCCCGTCTTTTACAATTTCATGACAAGCCTTAACTGCCAGTGCATGAGCAAGGAACATATGATAATCCATCTGCGCTCGCATTTTATCCGCTAAATAAGGATCCGTTTCATAAATATTCATTCTCTCATCGACACGGATCATTAAATTCTGCTCATTATGCACCTGCCAATATTTTACCCGATCTCCGAATGTTTCAAAGCAAATTTTGGCATAGCGTTCAAACGCAAAGGCACAATTTCTGCTTTCCCACCCGTTATACTTTTCCACTAACGCATAAGGCAAATCAAAATGATAGAGAGTTACCAATGGCAAAATCTCATTTTCCAATAAATAATCAATAACTTGGTTATAAAAATCAATTCCTTTTTGATTGACTTTGCCATCTCCATCTGGAATCATTCTCGCCCATGAAATAGAAAAACGATACGCCTTTAATCCAAGCTCCTTCATAAGGTCAATATCCTCTTTCCAGTGATGATAAAAATCGCTAGCCACTTTTGTATCCGCTTGTTTATGAGAGCGTTTAAAAGAATTAAAGTCTGCTACGGTTTTTCCCTTCCCGTCTTCGTCCCATGCTCCTTCTATTTGAAACGCAGAGGATGCAGCTCCCCATAAAAAGTCCTTTGGAAATTGATGTTTCATTTTTGTTCTTCCTTTCTTTTCTCTCTATCTTTTCTCGTCGTTTGTTTCTATTATTAATATAAAAAAATTTCAATTACAATCCCTTATAGTCTATCTCTTATCATTTCCTTGTCCTCTTATCCTTCCATAATATCTTCTTCCTTTAAACCAAAGAAATAAGTAAGAACTGCAGATCCAAAAAACGCAACGGCAATTCCTGCTAAGTAGAAGAAGAATTTTGTCATTCCAAAAGCTGCATAAGTAAAAATAGTGAGGACTCCGTTATTTGCAAATGCATCACCATAAACATTTCCTGCTCCCATAATCGCTCCGCCAATTGCTCCACAAATAACGGCAAAAATCATCGGTTTCTTTAAACGCAAGTTACAACCATAAATAGCTGGTTCTGTTACTCCAACAAGGGTTGCTGCAATTCCTGCAGAAGCTGCTACTTGCTTTAACGCCTTTTTCTTTGTGCGAAGCATAATCCCAAATGCTGCTCCACCTTGAGAAAAGTTTGCTGCACCTGCAAATGCCAATAGATTCTGGTGTCCATTTACCGCTACATCATTTAATCCAATTGGAAGCAATGCTCGATGAGCGCCAAAAATAACGCAAATACACCAAAGTCCACCGATTAAAGCACCACCTAGTATCGTACTAAATCCCATTAAACCATCGTATACAAATTGAATTCCATTTCCAACATAAATTCCAATTGGTCCTAATACAACAAATGTTAAAGGAAGCATAATGACTAATTCAAGCCCTGGAACTAAAATAATCTGTAACACTTCTGGAATCACTTTTTTTAATCCTTTTTCCAAATAGCTCATTACAATCACTGCTAAAATAATAGGAATAACCGATTCTGTATAGGAGAACACTTTTGTGGCTTCTCCGATCTGCCACTCGCCCTTCATAATTGGCAAACCAAAAATGGTACTTGCAACTTCTGTATTTTGAATCAGTGCATCAATAGCTGGATACACAAGTGTTGCTCCGATTGCCATAGAAATAATTTGGTTGCATTTAAACGCCTTTGCACAAGTCATCGCTAAGAAAATTGGTAAGAAATAAAAGATCACTTGGCTGGCAGAATATAAAATAGTGTAAGTATCAGAAGTTGTAATATCAACCCCACGCTGTTTCATTAAAAGCTGCGCGGCTGTTAATAACCCCTTAATCAACCCAGATGCTGCAATGGCTGGGATCAGTGGTGTAAACATCTCTGTCACTTTTTGTAAAACAAGATTCAATGGACTTTGTTTTTGTCCTTCTTGTTGTGCCATTGACTTACTTGTTTTCTCTTCCTCTTTCTTTGGTTGACCTGCGACTTCTTCCTCGGCAAGTCCCATCACACTAGCAACGGCTTCATAAATTTTTGTCACCTTCGCTCCACATACTACTTGACATTGTCCTCCTGCAAATACAACGGAGATAACACCCTCTATCCTCTCTAATACTTCTTTATTTACTTTCGATTCATCTTTTAAAACAAATCGAAGTCTTGTAAAACAATGTGTCAAATTGTCTATATTTTCTTGTCCACCGACATTTTGTAAAATGTCTTTTGCAATCTGATTATAATCCATTGCCTTCCTCCTTTGTTTTTTGCTGACATTCTATCAAACATCATTTCTGACTTCTGTGATTATGTCACATTAGAACTTTTATTTCCCATGATACAAAAATATGCCTTTCTTCTAGTATCCCTCATACTCCTTCTTATTATAAGAAATAAGAAGTACGTTATGAGAATCCAGAAAAAAGACATACTATTTTTGTTTTATTATTTCTTCATTTTTATGTGATATAAATATATGAGAATTTTTCTCAGTTTTCTACAACGCCACCTTCTACAACTAAATTCTCAGGTGTAATCGTATCCCCATATACTGGTAACAATGTTTCTTCAAAGTCTTTATGGAAAAATTCCTCTTTTGCGAGACTTTCGATTTCGTCATTTAACCAATTTAAAAGCTCTGTATTTCCTTTTTGCACAGCTGGTGCAATGGTATCAACGTTTCCAATACTTTCGATTGTTGTAGAAAATCCTTCATTTTTAGCTGACCAAGCCAAAGCCTCTGTATTATCCGTAGCAAAGGCATCTCCTCTACCATCTAATAAAGCATCGGAAGCCTCTTGATATTCATCAAATTTCACAAGGGTAATATCAGGATATTGCTCAGAAAAATAAGTTTCTGCTGTTGTTCCTTTTACAACAATTAATTTTTTATCCTTTAGCTGATTGACATCGGTAATTGGTGCCTTATCAGGAGACACAATACCTAAAGCCACTTTCATGTAAGGCAATGCAAAATCTACTTGTTTTTTTCTATCTTCGGTAACCGTAAAGTTAGCAAGAATCACATCTACTTTTCCTGACTGTAAATATTCCACACGACTCGCTGCCTCTACGTATACAAATTCAATGGCATCTTCACTTCCAAGTAAATCTTTTCCAATTCGATTTGCAAAATAGACATCATACCCTTGAATCTTTCCATTGGAATCAATATATCCAAATGGATTCTTATCGCTAAAGACACCAATTTTAATTGTTCCATCTTTCTTTATCTCATCTAATGTCCTTGCCTTAGCCTGTGTATTTTCCTTTTTTCCTCCCTCATTACTATTCGCACCACAACCAACTAATGCTCCTATAACCATTGTGATTGCTAAAATTGCACCAACTAATTTTTTCCTCATTTTCTTGTCCTCCATCAATTTCTTTTTTCATTTTTTTACTACTTTTCTTTAAACCAATTTCTATCTATCCTTTTATTTCTAAGGAGTAGGCACTTCCTTGGCTTCTTCATAATGGAATGTATTTAAGAACTTCTTCGCTCTCTCTGTTTTTGGATGTTCAAAAAACTTTTTGGGTTCGCCTTCTTCTACAATCACTCCACCATCAAGAAATACAATTCGATCTGCCACTGCTTTTGCAAACTCCATTTCATGAGTGACAATGACCATTGTCATTCCTTCTTTTGCTAATTCTAACACCACTTGTAACACTTCTCTTACCATTTCTGGATCAAGAGCTGCTGTAATTTCATCCAATAATAATATTTCTGGATGCATAATCAAAGAACGAACGATTGCTACCCTTTGTTTTTGTCCTCCTGAAAGCTGTCTTGGATAATTGTCTTTCTTATCAAGAAGTCCAACCCGTTTTAATAGTTCTTCTGCCTCCTTCTTCACTTCTTCTTTTTTTCTCTTTTGTACAATTAAGGGAGAAAGCATAATATTTTCTAAAATTGTTTTATTTGGAAATAATTCATAACTTTGGAATACCATCCCGATCTTTTGTCGAATTTCATGTACCTTTTTATCACTCTTTTCTTCCCCCCCTGTAATGATCGATCCATTAAAATAAATTTTTCCTGAATCGATTGGTTCTAGTTTATTCAAACATCTTAGAAAAGTACTCTTTCCACATCCTGATGGTCCAATGAATACAACAACTTCTCCTCGTTGTAATGAAAATGAAATCTCATTTAATACTCTATGTTCTCTATCATAAGATTTTACTAACTGCTCTACTTCTAGTATTACTTCACTCATATCAATCCTTTAACTTCCTCTCTAATATTCCTGATAATTTTGAAAACGGAAAACAAATCATAAAATATAAAAGAAATATGGTTCCATACACCCAAAGGGCAGAAGTTGGAATCGTATAGCGATTGGCATCGATAATCTGTTTTCCGACTTTTACAACTTCAACAACACCAATTAATACAACTAGTGACGTTGTTTTTATCATTCTTGTCAATAAATTTACAGACGATGGTAACAACCGACGAATCGTTTGTGGAATAATAATATGGAAAAATACTTGCATATTCGTCATCCCTAGTGCATATCCGCTTTCATATTGATGAATTGGAATTGCCAGCAACGCACTTCGGACCAAATCCCCCATTTCTGCCATTCCCCAAAAGGTAAATACGATAATGGCAGCCACCTCTCCTGATAGATTGACACCAAAATGTTTTGCCACTCCAAAATAAACTAAAAATAACAAAACAAGCTGAGGCATAATCCGCACTACTTCCAAATAAAAGCGACAAAGAAATCGAATCACTGGATTTTTACTTGTCATAATCATACCGAATAAAATACCTAACAAAATGGATAAGACCATAGCAACTAAAGAAATCCTTAATGATACGAATAAGCCTTGCAAGAGTCGTAAAAAATTATTCCCTTGAAACAGCACTTGAAGTCCCAAATCCTGCATAACGAACCCTCCTTTCTATTACCGTACAAACAATAGAAACTGGTAATAAAATAATTAAATAAGCGATCACTAGCAAAAAGAGCGCCTCATCTGTCTGGTAATAAATTCCTATGAGATCTTTTGCTACAAACATAAGATCGGCTAATGCAACTGCACTAAATACGGATGTTTCTTTAATTAAGAAAATAATATTAGCACAAAAGACTGGTATCGACGTAGCAATCGCCTGTGGCAATATCACATACCAAAACACTTGTAACTCAGTCATTCCAAGACTAAGAGAAGATTCCCTCTGAATCAACGGAATACTTTCTAATCCAGATCGAAATCCTTCTGCCATATAGCTTCCTCCAAGAAACGCTAAGCCAATGATGGCACAGCTTTCGGAACTCAATATCATTCCAATTTTAGGAAGTCCAAAGTATAAAAAAAATAACTGAATAATGAGCGGTGTATTTCTTGATAACTCAATATAAACTTCCACTATTTGTTTTAAAACTGGTATTTTCATCATACGAATAAAACTACAAATAAATCCAATAAGAAAAGCTATTATAATTCCTATGAAAGCAATTTTAACCGTAAGGACTCCTGCTTCTACATAAAGAGGAGCATAATTTGTTATAAATTCAAAATCCATATCTTCCCTCTTTTCTCATTCCTTTGTTGCTTTTGTTGCTGTCTTTTAAAAAAGAAACTTTCATCTTTACATATATGCGTTTTTCTCTTTTATGATGTTATAGAATAACTTTCTAATCTCCTAAGCTCTTCCCATCTCCCCTCTTTTTCTTTATTAAGATGACGCTTTAATC